>NZ_JAGPYA010000053.1:0-48562 GCF_018070245.1 Micromonospora sp. M61
GTCGCCTTGTCCGCCGCGGCGAGGAAGTCGGCCACCAGGTCGGCGGTGTCCTCGATGCCGGTGGAGACGCGCACCAGCCCGTCCCCGATGCCGGTCGCGGCCAACTGCTCGGGGTCCACGATGCCCGCCCACATCGACCGGGGGTGCACCACCAGCGTGCTGACGCTGCCGAGGCTGGCCGCTCGTTTGGCCAGCCGCAGCCCGTCGAGCAGTGCGGCGGCTCCGGCCCGCCCGGCCCTCAGGTCGACGCTGAGCACCCCGCCGAAGCCGGTCATCTGCCGCCGCGCCAACGCGTGCTGCGGGTGCGACGGCAGCCCGGGGTAACGGACCCGGGCCACCGCCGGATGCTCCTCCAACGCGTGGGCCAGGGCCAGGGCGTTGGCGTTGTGCCGCTCCACCCGCAGCGGCAGCGTACGGATGCCGCGCAGCAGCAGCCACGCGTCCACCGGGCCGAGGGTGGCGCCGGTGACGATGGCCGTCTGCCACACCCGCTCGACCAGCGCGGCGGAGCCGACGACCACCCCCGCCGACACGTCGGAGTGGCCGCCGAGGAACTTGGTGCCGCTGTGCCAGACCAGGTCCGCCCCGGCTGCCATCGGACGCTGGTTGACCGGTGTGGCGAAGGTGTTGTCGACCACCACCAGCGCGCCGGTCGCGTGGGCGAGCTCCACCACTGCGGTGAGGTCGGTCAGCTCCAGCAGTGGATTGCTCGGCGTCTCCACCAGCACGAGCCGCGTCCGCGGCCGGATCGCCCGTGCGAACGCCTCGGTGTCGGTCTGGTCCACCTGGGTGTACGACACCCCGAACCGGGACAGCAGGCCGGTGGCGAGCGAGGTGGTGCCGCCGTACGTGCTGCGCTGCACCACCACGTGGTCGCCGGCGGAGAGCAGGGCCAGCGCGATGGTGCTGATCGCCCCCATCCCGGAGGCGGTGACCAGTCCCGTCTCGGCGCCTTCCAGCTCGGCGACGACGGCGGCCACCTGGGCGTGGTTCGGGTTGCCGTAGCGGGTGTAGAAGGCGCTGCCCCGCGTCTCGGTGGCGATCGCGGTGAACTGCTCGTCGGAGTCGGCGCTGAAGGTGACGCTCTGCACGATCGGCGGCGCGACGGCTCCGCCCGGGACCAGTCCGTCGTCGCCGTGCACGGCGGAGGTGCTGAGACCGGTCATGACCGGGCCACCCGGTCCACCAGTGCGCCGTAACTGCCCAGCGTCACGAACTCGGGCAGCGTGAGGTCGCTGCCGTGGCGCTGCCGCAGCATGGTGACCAGCCGCAGCGCGCGCAGTGAGTCACCGCCGGCGGCCGACCAGCCGGTCGCCGGATCATCCGGCGCGACCCCGAGCACCTCCTGCCAGGCCGCAGCCACCCGGGTCGCCCACGCATCGCCGGCCGCCTGCCCACCACTGGCAACGGCGGGCAGCGGCGCGTGCGGGTCGGCCGCCAGCAGGCGACGGAAGCCGTCGGCGAACGCGTCGACCCGGTCCCCGGCGACGGTGCGGTGGTCGTACTGGAGGGTGAGGGCGAGGCGGCCGGTGTCCGCGTCCAGCTCGGCGTCGACGGCGAGGCTGAACGCCACGTCGACGGTGACGCCCCGACTGTCCACGATGCGGGGGCCGCCACCGTCCGGGTCGTTGGTGAAGTGCGTCCAGTTGAAGAAGTGGTCGAAGCTCGGCCCGACCCCTCCGGCCCGGACGATCTCCGCCAGCGGGAAGCGGTGGTGCCCCATCATGTCCCGTTCGACCCGCCACACCTCGGCGGCCAGCTCGGCCAGCGACCGGGCGCCCAGGTCCACACCGACCGGCAGGGTGTTGAGGAACAGCCCGAGGGTGGCGTCGCTGCCCTCGCCCTCCGGCCGCCCACCGACCACCAGTCCGCTGACCACGTCGTCGCGGCCGGTGAGTTCGCCGAGCATCCGCAGGTGGATGGCGAGCAGCCAGGACTTGACGGGTACGCCGGCGGCCCGGGCCGCCTCGGTGACCGCCTCGGTGGTGCCGGCCCGCAGTGGCACCTGCTGGGTGGTGGTGGTCCGTGGGGCTGCCCCGCCGAGCAGCAGCGGCGGCACCGCGCCGGGACCGTCCAGCCAGAACCGGCGGCTGGCCTCATCGGTCCGGGCCCGTCGCTCGGCGGCCACGTACTCCCGGAACGGCAGACCGGGGCGGGCCGGATGAGAGGCGCCGGCCCGCTCCCGGTCGTACGCGGCGAGCAGGTCGGTGCGGAACAGGTGCAGACTCCAGCCGTCGAGGATGGCGTGGTACTCGGCGATGATCAGGGTGAACGCGTCGGCGTCCTCCCGGACGGCGTGCAACCGCAGCAGCGGCGGTCGGGCCAGGTCGAAGGGGCGTACCCGCTCGGCCGCCACGAGTTCGTCGACCCGGGCCCGGCGGGTGTGCGCGTCGACACCGGTCAGATCCGTCACCGGCACCTCGACCGGCACGTCGGCGTGCACGAGCTGCAACGGCTCGGAGTACGCGCCCAGCGCGAACCCGGTCCGCAGCACCGGATGGGCGGCCACCAGACCGGCCAGCGCGCGCCGCAGCGCGGGCGCGTCCAACGGCGCGGCGATCCGGTGCGCGGTGACGTTGTGGTACATCGCCGGGTCCCCGGTCAGCTCACAGTGGTAGACCATGCCCTGCTGGAGGGTCGTCATCGGGTACGCGTCGGCCAGCCCGGCGGGCAGCAGCTCCCGGTCGGCGGCGGCCACCAGAGCGAAGCGTCCGGCCGCCGGGACCGACGCCGAGCCGGCCACCGCGTCGGTCCCGGCGACGGTGATCTCGCCGTGCGTGACCAACTCGCGGATCGTCTGGTACGTGAAGATGTCGCTGAGCCGGAAGGACAGCCCTCGCTTGTTCGCGGCGACCTGCATCTGGATGCTGCGGATGGAGTCGCCGCCGAGCGCGAAGAAGCTGTCCGTCACGCCGACGGTCGCCACCCCGAGCACCTCGCGCCACGCCTCGACGAGGATCTGTTCGGCCCGGTCGGCAGGCGCCACCACCGTGCCGCTCTGCGGCCGGTCGAGGCGGGGCACGGGCAGCGCCGCCCGGTCGAGCTTGCCGTTGCGGGTCAGCGGCAGCTCGTCGAGGAGCACCACCGCCGCCGGGACCAGGTGGGCCGGGAGCCGGTCGGCCAGCCAGCCGGTGAGCCGCTCGTCGAGGGGCTCTGCCGTCGGCCCGGCCGGGACGACCACGGCCGGGCGTGGATCGGCGGCGTACTCGGGGCGCACGGCGTGCAGGGTGTGCCGGTCGGTGCCGACCAGCAGGTCGTCCTGCCGGGTCACCACGTCGAAGCCCCGCGCCTCGAAGGTGGCGACCAGCTCGGCCAGTCGGCCCTCGGTGTCGGTGCCGGGCGCGTCGTGCACCTCCATGGCGACCTGCGCGACCAGCGGCCAGTGCCGATCGTCCAGCCCGGCGAGCACGTCCGCCTCGGCCCGCTGTACGTCGATCTTCAGCAGGTCGATCCGTTCCGGGGCGAGTTCGTCGAGGAACGCCGACAGCGGCCGGACCGGCACTGTGAGCTCCCGGCCGGCGAAGCGTTCCGCGAGCAGTTCGTCGACCCGGCCGAGCAGCACCTCGCGGTCGGCGCCGGCGTCGCGTTCGTTGGCGAGGAACCGTTTGATCACCGCCACCTCGGCGTCCGGGTCGGCGTACGCGGCGTGGCCGGACATCATCGAGTAGCCCGGGTAGTAGGTGAAGGACACCTCCCCGGCAGCCCGGGACAGCCCGACCGCGTGCACGGTGGCCGGCACGCCGAACTCGGCGACGTTGCGGCGTAGCAGGTCGGCCACCGACGGCACCGGCTCGAACGCGTGGATCGTGGCGTCCGGGCAGACGGCGTTCACGAACAGCGAGAACATGCCGATGTTCGCGCCCACGTCGAGGACGGTGGCTCCGGGCCGCAGCACGATGCCGTCGCGCAGGTAGACCTGCTGGACGAAGATCTCGTCGTACAGGTAGCGGGTCTCGTGGGGGTTGACCCCGGCGACCCGGTCGACGTCCACAGTGGTCGGCGCGTCACCCGGGCGGACGTAGGCGACGAGCCGGTCGCCGTGCCGGTCGTCGTCGCGGGCCACCACCGCGGCGTCGGCCACCTCCGGGTGCTCGCGAAGAGCGGCCGCGATCTCGCCCGGCTCCACCCGGAACCCGTGGATCTTCACCTGGTCGTCGAGCCGACCCAGGTAGCGCAGCCGCCGGTCGGCGTCGAAGCGGACCCGGTCGCCGGTGCGGTACACCCGCTCGGTGCGCCCGGACGGCAGCGCCACGGTCACGAACCGCCGGGCGGTGGCCTGCGGGTCGCCCCGGTAACCGTCGGCGAGCTGCGGGCCGCTGACGCAGAGTTCACCGGCCACGCCCGGCGGCACCGGACGCAGCTGCTCGTCGAGCACCCACACCGCGACGCCGGGCAGGGGTCGGCCGATCGTCGGGGCCTCCCCGGCACGCACGTGCACCGCAGTGGTGTCCACCGTGCACTCCGTCGGGCCGTACAGGTTGACCGCCCGGACGTCGGGCAGCGCCGCGAGGGTCTCCCACAGGTCGGGTGCGATCGCCTCGCCGCCGAGCAGCAGCAGGCCGGGCAGCCGGATGTCACCCGCCCCGGCGAGCAGGATGCGCAGCTGAGAGGGGGTCAGGTCGAGCACGTCGACACCGTGGTCGGCCAGCGTGGCAGCCAGTGCGGCCCCGTCCCGGCGGACCTGCTCGGGCACCAGGTACAGGCTGCGGCCGTGGCCGAGCTGCACGAGCTGCTTCACGCTGGCGTCGAAGGTGATCGGGGCGTTCACCGCCACCCGCAGACCGGGGTGGCTGTCCGCGTACACGACCTGCTCCAAGGCGTCGGCCAGATGCGCGGCGGCGCCGTGCGACACCTGCACCGGTCGGGGAGTGCCGGTGGAGCCGGACGTGAAGATCACGTACGCCGGGTCGGTCGGGGTCGGCACCGCGGCGGGCGGGCGGTCGCCGGCCGCGACGAGGTCGCCGACGGTCACGGTCCCCGCACCGCCGTCGCCCACGACGACCTCCGCGCCGACCGCGCGGATCTGCGCGGCGAGCCGCCGGGACGGGGCGTCCGGGTCCAACGGCACGAAGACCGCCCCCGCGCGCAGCACGCCGAGGAACGCCACGACGGTGTCCCGGGACCGGTCGGCCAGCACGCCGACCGGGGCGCCGGACAGGCCGCGCGTGGCCAGGACCCCGGCCACCCGCGCGGCCCGTTCCCGCAGCTCACCGACCGTGTACGCGCCGTCCGCGTCGACCACCGCCACGGCCTGCTCGTCCATCCCCGCCAGGCCCGCGTCGAAAAGGTCCACGAGGGTACGCGCCGACGCCTGCGACGGTGTTCCCGCCGCGTCGGTCAGCCAGCGGCCCTCGGCGTCGCCGAGCACCGACGGCGCGTCGGCGCTGGAGAGCGCGGCGGGCAGGGTCCGCAGGACCGCCAGCAGCGCGTCGAGCAGCCACTGGCCACCGACCACGTCCAGGGTGACCCGGTCGCCCTCGGCCAGCACTGTCAGCTGCGGGCCGGCCGCCGCCGGTGGGGTGACGACGTGCACGGCGACTCCACCGAGCCCGGCCACAGTGGCCAGCGCGGCAGCCGGGGGCACCGCGAAGCCCGCCACCGCCCCGGACTGCTCGTCCACCGGGTCGACCAGGTGGAACGTGTCGTCGGCGGTGCTCTCGGCCGCGCGGACGACGGCCAGCAGGTCGGCGGGCGCGGTGGGCAGCGGCAGGGCCAACCGGAGCGGGCCGTAGCCACCCAGCGGACCCACCACCTTGGCGGTGCCAGCGGCATGGCGGCCGTCGCTCCACCGGGCCAGCACCAGGTCCACCTCGTCGGCGCCCTCCGGTGCCTCGGCGCGGCGGGACACCGCGAGCGCCCACGCGGCCAGCAGCACGGTTTCCGGCTCGACACCGGCAGCCCGCGCCACGTCGGTCAGCTCGGCGGCGGAAACGGTCGCGGACACCACGGCCGTCGGGTCGTCCCCGTGCGGGGTGACCAGTCGGGCGGTCGGTGCGGTCGGCGCGGCGCTGGTCGGTGCCTGCTCGCGCTCCTCAAGCTGCCACTCGGCGACGTCGAGGAACTGCAACGCCTCCGGGTCCTGCGGCAACGCCTCGCCGGCGTACGCCCGGGCCAGGTCGGCGAGGACCAGACGCAGGCTGGCCGGGTCGGCGATCAGCGGGGTGGCGGTCAGCTCCAGCGCATCGTCGGTGAGGGTCACCGACAGCTCGCCCTGCGCGCCGACGGTGACGCTGCGGTCGTCGTCGACGTCCTGCATCGGCACCCGCAGACCCGGGTGGTGCACCAGGGTCAGGCGCAGCGCCTCGTGCCGGGCCACCACCGCGTCCAGGGCGCTCTGCAACCGGGCCCGGTCCAGCGGGCGGTCCAACCGCACCCGCGCCCGGACCAGGTCCTGCTTGGCCGACCAGGCGAGCCGCTGGACGGGGGACAGACGGTAACCGTTCACAGAACGCTCCGGTTGACGTAGAGGTCGGACATGGCGACCAGGATCTGCCGGTCGCCGCTGAAGGGTTCGCGACCGTGGGTCGCCAGGAAGTTGTCCACCACCAGCACGTCGCCGCGCTGCCAGGGAACCGACACCGCGTGTTCCCGATACAGCTCGCGGACCCCGGCGACCACCTCGTCGGGGATCGGCTGCCCGTCACCGAGATACGCGTTGCGGGGCAACCCGTCCGGGCCGTACTCGCGCAGCAGCGCGCCGGACACCTCGGCCGGCATGTTCGACACGTGGAACAGGTGGGCGTGGTTGAACCACACCGTCTCCCCGGTACGCGGATGCGTGGCGACCGCCTGCCGCCGGGCCCTGGTCCGCAGGCCGTCGGAGCCGAGCCAGGTGAACTCGGTCGCCGAGGCGTGGCAGTACGCCTCCACCTCGGCCCGGTCGGTGGTCTGGAACGCCTCCTGCCAGGGCAGGTCCAGGTGCGGGCCGTAGTTGCGCACGTAGCAGACCCCGGAGCGGAGGAAGAGTTCCCGCACGTCGGCGGGGATCAGCGGGGTGATGACCCGTTCGCTGGCCAGCGGGGTGGCCCCGCCGCTGCCGGTTGCCGGCTGCGCGCACCAGAAGTAGAGGTAGCTGGGCCAGTTGTGCGAGTACGACATCTCGTGGTGCAGCGGGATCCACTGCTCGGCGTTGAACTCGGTGGAGGTGAAGACCCGGTCGGCGACCTCGTGCCGGGGCGCGGCCCGTTCCAGGTAGCCGAGCAGGTCCGGGCTGACCGCCCGGGCGGCCTGGCTGAAGTCGTCGGGGGTGCGCACCTCGAAGCCGCGGAAGAACACCGCCCCGTACTGGTCCAGGTCCCGGAGCAGCTCCTCGCGCCTGCCGGCGAGCCAACCGGCAAGGTCGAGGTCGGGCACGGCGGCCTCGACGAGCAGCACGAACCGGTCGTCCACGAGGACCCGCCGGGACACCGGCGAGCTGACCGTGCCGGTACCGCGTCGACGCGGCGCCGGCCCGCTCATGACCGGTCCCCGGTCGGAGCCTGCATCGGGTGGCTCGTCTCGGTCAGTTCGGGCGCGGCGGTCGGATCGGACATGGCGGTGAGGATCCGCCGGGGCGGGGTGAACGGATCCCGGGCGTGCGCGGCCAACATGTTCTCCACCAGCAGCACGTCCCCGCGCTGCCAGTCGAAGGAGCGGGTCTCGGCGGCGTACGCGCCCCGCAGCTCGGCCAGCACCTCGTCGGAGATGGGCGTGCCGTCGCCGTACGCGGTCTGGTAGGGCAGGTCCTCCTCGCCCAGGGCGGCCCGCAGCCCTGCGCTGACGTCGTCGGGCAGGGAGGTGACGTGGAAGAACAGCGCGTGGTTGAACCATGTCCGCTCGCCGGTGACCGGGTGGCGGCGTACCGCCGGGCGGACCTGCCGGGTGCGCAATTGCCGCTCGCCGACCCACTCCACGTCGATCAGCGCGCGGGCGCAGTACGCCTCGACGTCCTCCCGTCGTTCGGTCTGGAACGCGGTCTGCCAGGTCAGGCTGATGCCGGGCAGGTAGTTGCGCCGGTAGAGCACCCCGCGCCGCTCGAACTCGGCGACGGTCTCCGGGCGGAGCCGGGCGAGCACCCGGCGGCTGTCCGCGAGGGGGGTACGCCCACCCGCGCCCGGCGCCACCTCGCAGTGGAACACGATCCGCAGGGGCCAGCTCACCGTGTACGACTGCTCGTTGTGCAGCACGATCGGCTGGTCGGCGGGGTGCTCGGTGGAGGTGTACACCCCCTCGGTGACCTGGCTGCGCGGCGAGGACCGTTCGCCGTAGCTGAGGACCTCGTCGGAGAGCGCGGCCATCACGGTGCGGAAGTCCTCGGCACCGGCCACGGCGAAGCCACGGAACAGCACAGCCCCGTGCCGGCGGGCCAGCTCGTCGACCTCGTCGCGGCGTCCGGCCAGCCACCCGGCCAGATCCACGTCGGGTGTGTTGGCCCGGATCAGCGCCGGCAGCGGGCCGCCGGGCCAGTCGGGGTGGACGTCCACCAGGTTCCGTTCACGGCCGCGACGGGGAATGCTCCGCGCGACCCGGGTCTGCTCAGTCATCTCTCGCTCCCAGGGTGTCGACGCAGTCGGCCAGACTGCGTCGGGGGTCGGCGGCGGCGGTCCGCAGCAACGCCGTGAACCGGCGGTGCCAGGTGACCACCCCGTCGTGGTCGAACAGATCGGTGCGGTACGTCCACAGCGCCGCCAGCCCGTCCCGCCGATCGTCGAGCCAGAGGGTCAGGTCGAGGCGGGCGGTGTCCGGGGTCAGTTCCACGCCGGTGAACTCGACGCCGGCCGCGGTGCGGTGTCGGGCCGGTGGGGCGTTCTGCACGCCGAAGGCGACCTGCACCAGCGGGGTGCGGTGCGGCTGGCGGGTGGGCCGTAGCCGCTCCACCAGCAGGTCGAAGGGCACGTCCTGGTGGGCCGCGGCGAACAGGGTGACCCGGCGGGCCTCGGCGAGCAGGTCGGCGAAACCGCGCTCCGGCGCGGGGCGCAGCCGCAGCGGCACGGTGTTGACATGGCAGCCGACGCTTCGTTCGGCGGCGACACTGGTCCGGCCGGCGAAGGCCACGCCGATCAGCAGGTCGCGCCGGCCGGTGGCGGCGCCGAGCAGGGTCGCGAAGGCGGCCAGCCCGACCATGTGCAGGCTGACCCGTTCGGCCCGGGCCAGTTCGCGTACCGCCTCGGCGGTGGCGGGGTCCACTGTGGTCCGCAGGGTGGCGCCGGACGGCGCCCGGTCCGGTCGGGCCTGCGCCGCGCGTCGGTCGAGCCGGCCCGTCGCGGGCAGGTCGAGCAGGTCGGGTGCGCCGCGCAGCTCGTCGAGTTGGTCAGCCAGCGCCCGCTGCCCGGCGGGACCGGCCAGCCAGTCCCGCTGCGCTAGGGCGAACGCCGCCGGGCCGACCACCGAGGGCACCGGGGCCGTTGCCGCGACGTTGTCGTACGCGTGGGCCAGCTCCCGCACGATCAGGCCGAACGACCAGTCGTCGCAGACGATGTGGTGCACGACGAACAGCAGCGCCACCGCACGGCCGGTGGTGTCCGGCACCAGGTGGGCGCGGAGCAACGGTCCGGTGGCCAGGTCCATGGGGGCCCGGGTGGCCTCGACGCCGAGTTGGGTGAGCCGCTCGTCGAGCGGGGTGCCCGGTTCGGCCGGCGCGACGAGCGGCGGCGCCCCGGCGCCGGGGAGGACGTGCTGCACCGGCCCGTCCGGCCCGACCGGAAACACGGTGCGCAGGGCCGGATGCTTCTCGACCATCCGACCCAGCGCCCGGGCCAGCCGGTCCGGGTCCACCGGCGTGTCGAACCGCACCGCGAAGGCCAGCAGGTACGAGGTGTCCGCCGGGTCGAGCCGGTGCAGGAACCACAGCCGGGCCTGCGCGGCCGACAGCGGCGCGGGGCCGGCCGGTGCCGGGCCGACCGGTTCCCCGAGCTGCGTCGGGTCGACGGCCAGCCCGTCGAGGTGGGCCGCCAGCGCGCCGACGGTCGGGTGCGCGAAGAGGTCGCCGGCGTGGACCGGCCGGCCGGTCGCGGCGGCCAGCCGGGTGGCGCAGCGGACCGCGAGCAGGGAGTCTCCGCCGAGGGTGAGGAAGTCGTCGTCGGCGGTGGTCACCGGCACGCCGAGCACCTCGCGCCACACGGCCGCCACCTCGGCGAGCATGCCGTCGAACGGCCCGGCGCCGGGCCCGGCGTCGCCGCCGAGGGCGGGGGAGGGCAGTGCCGAGCGGTCCACCTTGCCGTTGGGCAGGGTGGGCAGCCGGTCCAGCCAGACCACTGTCGCGGGGACCAGCGGCGCGGGCAGCACCCCGGCCAGCCGGGCCCGGACGTCGTCGCGCCGCTCGCCGACCAGGTAGCCGACCAGCAGCGGATCCCCGCTCGGCCCTTTCCGGACGGCGGCGGTCGCCTCGCGTACGCCGGGAAGGGCCGCGAGACGGGCGGAGACCTCACCCAGCTCGATCCGGTAGCCGCGCAGTTTCACCTGGTCGTCGAGTCGGCCCAGGTAGGCCAGTTGCCCGTCCGGGCGCAGCCGGACCCGGTCGCCGGTGCGGTACATCCGCTCGCCGGGGCGGAACGGGTCGGGCAGGAACCGGGCCCGCGTCTCTTCCGGGCGGTCGAGGTAGCCCCGGGCCAGGCCCGCCCCGGCCAGGTGGAGTTCACCCGGATCGCCCGGCGGGACCGGCCGCCCCTCGGGGTCGAGGACGTAGGCCCGGGTCTGCGGCAGGGGCCGGCCGATCGGCGGGTCCCCGCTGTCCGGCGGCACCTCCGCCCAGGTGGAGTAGGTGGTGTCCTCCGACGGGCCGTAGAGGTTGCAGAGCCGGCGGACGTGCGGACACGACCACACCCGGGCGGCCAGCGCGGCGGTGAGTGGCTCACCGGCGAGGCAGACCGTCCGCACGCTCGCCGGCAGGGCGTCGGCGGTGAGCAGTTCCCCCATCGCGGAGGGCACGGTGTTGACCAGTGTGACGGGCAGCCGATCCGCGCCGGGGGCGGCGAGGGCCAGCACGTCGTCGACGAGCAGCACCCGCCCGCCCCAGCAGAGCGGGCCGAAGATCTCGAAGACGGACAGGTCGAAGCAGACAGAGGTGGCGGCGAGCAGGCCGCCCAGTTCGGTGTCGTCGAAGGTCTGCCGGATCCAGTGCATGAGCACCGACGCCGAGCGGTGCTCGATCGCCACGCCCTTGGGCCGCCCGGTGGAGCCGGAGGTGTAGATGACGTACGCCAGGTCCGTCGGGCTCGTCGGCACCGCCGGGTCGGTGCCGTCCCCGGGCAGGTCCAGTCGGTCGATCGGGACGGCCAGGTCGGGGAACCGCTCGGCAAGGTCGGCGCGGGTGAGCACCAGGCGGGCCCCGGAGTCGGCGGCCATGAAGGCCACCCGGGCCGGCGGGTACGCCGGGTCCAGTGGCACGTAACAGGCGCCGGCCTTGAGTACGGCGAGCAGGGCGACCACCAGTTCGGGTTTCCGGGGCAGACAGACGCCGACGCGGTCCTCCCGGCTCACCCCGCGCGCGAGCAGGACCCGGGCCAGCCGGTTCGCCGCCTCGTCGAGATCCCGGTACGACCACGTGCGGTCGGTGTGCCGTACCGCCTCGGCGTGAGGGGTTCGGGCGGCCTGCGCGGCCACCATCCGGTGCAGACAGTCGACGTCGGCTGGTACGCCGGTGGCGCGTCGGCCCACGGTTCGGCGGGTCGGGCCGGCGGGCCGGGCGGGGGCGCTCATCGACGACCACCGCGCCCGCCCACCGGGACCGGCTCGGCCCGCTGCGGGCCCCCAGCACGGTGCTCGGCGAGCCGTCGGTCGGCCTCGGCCTGGAGGCGGTCCTTGTCGGCGACGATGACAGTGCCGGGGTCGTTGTCGGGCAGCTCGTCCTCGACGTGGCGGATCGGTCGGTAGGCGATGCCGACGGCGGCCAGGGCGAGCGAGCAGAGGCCGGCGACGATCGCCGTGAGGGCCATGCCGCGGCCCGGGCCGGTGCCGACGACAGCGGACAGCACGCCGCCGGGCGACACCATCGGGGCGAACACGTGCTCGGCGAGCGGACCGGCGGTGAGGAAACCGGCCGGCACCATCAGCCAGGACAGCATCTGGCCCATCGAGAGCACCCGGCCCTGCAGCTCCAGCCCGACCTTGGCCTGCACGATGGCCAACCAGTGCGTGTTCACCAGGGCCGTGGCCAGGCCCATGCCGAACAGGCCGAGGGCCGGGAACAGTGGGCTCGGGCGCAGGCCGACAGTGAGCAGCGACGCGCCGAGGAGCACGACGCTCGCCAGGATGCCGGTGGTCCGCCGGGCCGTGCCGCCCCACACTCCCATGAGGACCGAGCCGACGAGCATGCCGACGCCGCTGGCGGCGAGCACCCGGCCGAGCACCGCCGGGTCACCGAACGACAGGGTCAGCGGGGTGACCAGGACCTCGACCATGGCGAAGAAGTAGTTGAGCGACGCGGTCAGCACGACCAGGGCCACCAGGCCGTGGCGGCGCACGATGAACCGCCAACCGCCCAGGACCGCCCGCCGGAAGGTCTCCTCGCGCCGGACGAACAGGGTGTTCGGGAACCGGACCGACAGGGTGACGGTGACCGCGACGGCGAAGGTGAGCAGGTCGATGATCACGACGCCGCGCAGCCCGACCGCGATGACCAGCGCACCGCCGAGCAGCGGCGCCAGCACCGTGCTCGTCGCGGTGCCCAGGGAGACGATGCCGTTGGCGCGCCCGTAGTACCGCTTGGGCACGAGTTGCGTGACGGCCGCCAGGTAGGCGGGTAGCTGGAAGGCGGTAGCCACGGCGGTGACGGTGATGGCGGTGAAGACGTGCCAGAGCTGGAGTTGGCCGAGCCACAGCAGCAGGGCGAGGCTCACCGTGCCGGTGGCTGCCACGCAGTCCGCGACGATCATGATGAGCCGCCGGTCCCACCGGTCGGCCAGCGCCCCCGCGATGGGGGACAGCACCACGGCGGGCAGCAGCGCCAGGACGGTGGCCGTGGCGAACAACGAGACCGACCCGGTCTGCTGGTACACCCACAGGCCCATGCCGAAGCCGGTCAGTCCGCTGCCGATCAGCGAGACGAGCTGACCCAGGGCGATCAGGTAGAACACGGTGAGGCTGGGCATCGCCCGACGTACGGCGGGTGGTGTGCCGTCCGTCGCCGGCACGACCATGGCGGCGGCCGGCGGGGGCGCGGTGTCGGCTGGCGGAGTAACCGTGGCGGGCGGCGGCTTGGCGGGCGTCGCGTTCGACGGATCGCAGGTCGCCTGGATGATGCGCGCCACCTCGGCGGGTTGGTGCTTGGCGAAGTAGTGGCCGGCGCCCTCGATGACCTCCAGGGACACCCGGTCGGAGAAGAACTCCCACTCCAGGTAGCGCTCCTGGTACAGCTCGGTGGCCCGGTCGCCGCCACCGACCACGCAGACGATCGGGGCCGACAGTTTCCTGGGCAGACCGTTGTCGTAGACGTCGGTGTAGTAGTCCTCGCCCATCGCGGCGTCGGCCAGGACCACGCGCATCACGAAGTCCTTCTCCCGCTCGTCGAAGACCTCGGTGAAGAAGCCCATCGCCCGCAGCGACTCCAGGGTCCGCCGCTTCGACGTCCACCGCTCCGTCGGAAACCACTGCCGTAGCCAGCGGAACACCCGGCCGGGCAGCCGAGGGGCGGGGAAGTGGGCGCCGATGACCACGCCGGTCAGCTCCACACCGGCCGCCTCCAGCCGACGGCCCAGCTCCACCGCCTCGGCGCCGCCCATGCAGTGCCCGTACACCGCCACCGGGCCGCTGATCCCCGCCACGACCTCGGCCACGCAGCCGTCCACCAGCTCGTCCATGCCCAGCAGGGGCTCATCCGGGCGGTTCACGTCGTGCCCGGGGCGCTCCAGGGCGTACAGCCGCACGCCGGGCGGGAGGGCGTCCGCCAGCGGCTGGAAGGTGATCGCGCTACCGGCGGCGAAGGGTACGCAGACCAGCGTCAGCCGTGTCGGTGCCGCCGGTAGCGCCGGGGTCAGCTCGTGCAGCAGCCGCCCGGCGGAACCCCCTGTCGCGTCCAGGTGCTCGGTCAACGAGCGGATCGTCGGGTGGCGGAACAGGTCGAGGACGCTGATCGCCGGGTCGTTGCCGGCCAACGCCTTGATGGCCTTGAAGGAGTCGCCGCCGAGGTCGAAGAAGTCGTCGTCGATGCCGACGGTGTCGTAGCCGAGCACCGCCGCCCACCGCTTCGCCAGCGCCGCCCGCAGCGGGGTGTCGGGCGGTGCCGCGCCGACGCCGGCCCCGCCGCGTACCGGTGCCGGCAGGGCCGCCCGGTCGACCTTGCGGTTGGCGCTCAGCGGCATCCGGTCGAGCACCACGAACGCGGACGGGACCATGTAGTCGGGCAGGTAGGTGCGCGCGAAAGCCCGCCAGGGCGTGGGGTCGGCGTCGAAGTCGGGTACGGGCTGCCCTGCCGCCCCGCCGTCGGATCCGTCCCGGTCGGCCGCCGTTCCGGTGGCCAGCGTCAGGTAGGCCACGACGCTCTTCTCGCCGTCGTCCTCGCGGACCACCGCTGCGGTGTCGCGGACCTCCGGGTGGCGGCGCAGCACCGCCTCGATCTCGCCCAGTTCGATGCGGAATCCGCGGACCTTCACCTGCGAGTCGCTGCGGCCGACGAACTCGATCCGGCCGTCGGCCAGCCACCGGCCGAGGTCCCCGGTGCGGTAGAGCCTGCCGGCGGAGAACGGCTCCGACACGAACCGCTGCGCCGTGAGGTCTGGGTCGCCGTGGTAGTCACGCGCCAGCCCCGCGCCGCCGAGGTACAGCTCACCCAGCACGCCCACCGGTGCGGGACGCAGTCGCGGGTCGAGCACGTAGGCGCGCACGTTGCCGATCGGGCGGCCGATGCTGAGGTGGGTGACGTCGGGTTCGAGGCGTTCCATGGTGGACCACACGGCGGCCTCGGTCGGGCCGTAGAAGTTCCACAACGCCCCGACCCGTTCGGCGAGCTGCCGGGCCAGCGGCGCGGACACCGCCTCGCCGCCGCACACCGCCGTCAGGCCGGGCAGCCCGGCCCAGCCGGACTCGATCAGCAGCCGCCAGGTCGCCGGGGTGCCCTGGGCCAGGGTGACCCCCTCCGCGGCGAGCAACGCGGCCAGTCGCGGCGCGTCGTAACCGACGTCGCGGCCCACCAGCAGCATCCGCGCGCCGACGACCAGGGGCAGGAACAGCTCCGGTACGGACATGTCGAAGGCGAAGCTGGCCATCGCGAGCATCGTGCCGTCGCTGGTCAGGCCGGGCCGCTCCCGCATGGCCGCCAGGGTGTTGACGATCGCGCCGTGCGTCACCCGGACGCCCTTGGGGTGGCCTGTTGACCCGGACGTGTAGATCACGTAGGCGAGATGGTCCGGCCCGGCAAGGGGCTCGGGGTCGGTCTCCGGCCCGGTGCCCGCACTCGCGTCGGCGCGCAGTACCTCGCCCGCGTACCCGGTGAAGCGGTCGGCCAGGCCCGGTTCGGTGATCAGGACGCTCGCACCGCTGTGCGTCAGCACGTACCGCTGCCGCTCGATCGGATAGTCGGGGTCCACCGGGACGTACGCGCCGCCGGCCTTGAGCACACCGAGCAGCGTGACCGGCAGTTCCTCGGAGCGGTGCAGGCAGACGGCGACAGTGCCGTCGGGGCCGACACCGGCCCGGCGGAGCCGGTGCGCGAGCCGGTTGGCCCGGGCGTTGAGCTGGGCGTAGGTGAGCGTGGTTGTCCCGAACGTCACGGCCGGCCGGTCGGGGTTCGTGGCGACCTGGTGCGCGATCAGCTCGACCAGGGTCGGCGTCCCCCCGTCCCGACCGGGCGTGGCCCAGCCGAGCGGGGTGGCGGTGTCGTTCCACTCGTCGACGCGGGTCAGCTCGGTGGGGGTGAGGACGGCCAGATCCGCCAACCGGACGTCGGGGTCGGCGACGGCAGCGGCGAGCAGCGTCTCCAGGTGCCCCATCATCCGCTCGGCGGTGGCCGCGTCGAACAGGTCGGTGTTGTACTCCAACCGGAACCGCAGCCCCTCGGTCACCTCGTACGCGTACAGGGCGAGGTCCTGCTGGGCGATCCCCGGCTCGACGGCGAACTGGACCATCCGCAGCCCCGCGGTTCCCAGGTCCCGCCGCTCGGGCAGGTTCAGCAAGTTGAACATCACCTGGAACAGCGGGTTGCGGCTGAGGTCGCGGGGCGCGTCGACGAGATCCACCAGCCGCTCGAACGGCACCTCCTGGTGGTCGTACGCGCCCAGGGCGGTGCGCCGGACCTGCTGGAGCAGCTCCTCGAAGGTCCACTCGCCGTCGATCGAGGTCCGCAACGGCAGCATGTTGACGAAGAAGCCGACCATCGGTTCGAGTTCGGCGCGTACCCGCCCGGCGACCGGCGTGCCGATGCAGATGTCCCGCTGGCCGGTGTAGCGCCACAGCAGCGCCTTCAGGGCGGACAGCACCGTCATGGCCAGGGTGACGCCCCGGGTCTGGCTGAACCGGCGCAGCTCGTCGGCGGCGCGCGGGGACAGGACCCGGGTGTGCACCGCGCCGTGGAAGGTCTGCACGGGTGGTCGGGGCCGGTCGGTGGGCACCTCCAGGACGCTCGCCACCCCGTCGAGCTGCTCGCGCCAGTACCGCATGTCGTCGCTGTCG
The DNA here is from genome assembly GCF_018070245.1 of Micromonospora sp. M61. Taxonomy (NCBI): domain Bacteria; kingdom Bacillati; phylum Actinomycetota; class Actinomycetes; order Micromonosporales; family Micromonosporaceae; genus Micromonospora; species Micromonospora sp. M61. The sequence continues at coordinate 16,582 of NZ_JAGPYA010000053.1, forward strand.
ACGTCCGCCAGCCGGCCGCGTTGCCACCGGGCGTAGTCGCCGTACTGGACGGCCAGTTCGGGCAGCGGTGCGGCGCGACCGTCCAGGGCGGCGCCGTACAGGGTGGCCACCTCGCTGGCGACGATGCCGAGTGACCAACCGTCGGAGATGGCGTGGTGCATGGTCATCGACAGCACGTGCCGGTCGTCGGCGATGCGCAGGAGCACGGCACGGAACAGCGGCCCGCGGGCCAGGTCGAACGGGCGTCCGACGTCGGCGGCGAGGGCGGCGTGGGCCCACGGCGGCACCGCGTCGGCGACCGCCGGTTCCACGATGCTGCGGGCGACCGGGGACGTGTCGTCCGCGCCGGTCGGGGCGGACACGATCGGCAGGTCGACCGGGCCGGGCGGCAGCACCTGCTGCACCGGGTCACCGTCGGGTCCGAGCGGAAAGACGGTACGCAGCGACTCGTGCCGCCGGGTCAGCTCCGCGAGGGCCCCGCGCAGCGCGTCGACGTCGAGGGTGCCGTCGAGCAGCAGTGCCGTGCCGACGGTGTAGGCGCTCTGCTCGTACGCCTGGTCGAGGAACCACAGCCGGTGCTGCCCGGAGGAGAGCGGCGCCGGCCCGGCGTCGCGGTCGGCGCGGGGGATGGTCGGCGCGACGCTGGGCCGCGGTGCGACGGTGGTGGTGGGTGCGGGGTCGGTCTGCGGCAGCGTGGCCGCGATCCCGGCGACGGTCGGCGTCGCGAAGATGGTCTCCAGCGGCAGCGCGACGCCGAGTCGGGCCCGCAGCCGCACGACGAACTGGGTGGCGAGCAGCGAGTGCCCGCCCAGCTCGAAGAGGTTGTCGAGCGCCCCGATCGGCCGGATCCCGAGCAGCTCGCTCCACAGGTCCGCCACGATCTCCTGCCCGGGCGTGCTCGGGGCGACGTAGGCGGTGCTGACCGGCTGGCGGTTGCCGGCCTCGACCTGCCCGGGTGCCTCCGGAGCGGTAGCGCTCGGCGGGACGGGCACGGGGTGCGCCGTGTCGGGCCGCGACACTGCGTCCAGCCAGTGGCGGCGCCGCTCGAAGGGATAGCCGGGCAGGGCCAGGCGGCGACGTGGGCCACCGTGGAACGCCTGCCAGTCGACCCGCGCGCCGGACAGCCACAGCCGGCCCACCGCGTCGAGCATCGTGGTGAGGTCGTCGGCGTCGCTGCGCGGATGCCGCATCGCCGCCACCACCTGACCGGGTCGCACCCCGGCCAACCGGGCGAGGCCACCGAGGGCGTGCCCGGGACCCAGCTCCGCGAGGACGACGTCCTGCTCGGCGAGCAGCGCTGCCGACTCGGCGAACCGGACCGGCTCCCGCATGTGCCGCACCCAGTACGCGGGGTCGGTGACCTGCCCGGGGGCGACCGGACCGCCGGTCAGGTTGGTCAGGTACGGGCGTTGCGGCTCGTGGTAGGTCACCCGGCGCGCGTGGGCGGCGAACTCGTCGAGCACCGGGTCGAGCAGGGCCGAGTGGTAGCCCCGGGTGACCCGCAGCGGCCGGCACCCGACCCCGTCGGCGGTCAGCCGCCGGCGCAGCTCCTCGATCGCCTCCGGTGCGCCCGACAGCACGCACAGCTCGGGTGCGTTGACGGCGGCCAGCGACAGACCGTTCACTGCCAGCCCTGCCGCCGCCGTCTCCGGCAGGCTCACCGCGAGCATCGCCCCGCCCGGGGTCCGTTCGACCAACTCACCGCGGGCGCTCACCAGCCGCAGCGCGTCGGCCAGGGAGAAGACGCCGGCGAGGCACGCCGCGACGTACTCGCCGAGGCTGTGTCCCACCATCAGGTCCGGGGTCACCCCGCGGGCGAGCAGCGACCGGGCGAGGGCGTACCCGGTGACGAACAGAGCGGGTTGGATCAACCCGGGCCGCGCGAGCAGCCGCTCCGCCTCCGGGTGGCCGTCGGGCGCTGGGCACAGCAGCGTACGCAGGTCGAGGCCGAGGTCGTCGCGGAGCAGCTCTGCGCACTCGTCCACCACCGCCCGGTAGGTCGCCTCCGCGCGGTACAGACCGGCGCCCATCGCCACGTGCTGCGCGCCGTGCCCCGGGAAGGCGAACACCAGGGTCCGATGGCCACCGGGATGAACGCCGGTGAACTGCCGTTGTGGCGCGTCGAGGGCGACCAGCGCGTCGGCGTGGTCCGCCGCGACGAGAAAACGGCGGTGGGTCATCGGCTGGCGCCGGCCCAGGTTCGCCGCCACGTCGGCAAGGTCCGCCTCGGGGTGCGCGCCGACCCAGTCGCGGAGCTGACGCGTCTGCCGATCCAGCGACTCGACCGTACGCGCCGACAGGACCAGCAGGTGCGGCCCGGTGGCCGGCGTGGCCGGCGGCGCGGCGGCCGTGGCCGGCGGCTCCTCCAGCACGACGTGGGCGTTCGTGCCGCCCATACCGAACGAGCTGACGCCCGCCCGGCGCGGGCCGTCGTCGCCGGGCCACGGTCGGGCGGTGTCGTTCAGGTAGAACGGGCTGCTCTCGAAGTCGATCGCCGGGTTGGGTCGGCTCACGTTGATGGTGGGCGGCAGCGTACGGCTGTGCAACGCCATGATCGTCTTGAGGAGCCCGGCCACACCGGCGGCGGCGTCGGTGTGGCCGATGTTGGCCTTGGTCGAGCCGAGAGCGCAGAAGCCCTGGTCGTCGGTGCCCCGCCGGAACGCCTCGGTCAGGGCCGTCACCTCGATGGGGTCGCCCAGGCTGGTGCCGGTGCCGTGCGCCTCGACGTAGCTCACCGAGCGGGGCGGCACGCCGGCCGACGCGAGGGCGCTGCTGATCACCGCAACCTGGCCGTCGACGCCGGGCGCGGTGTAGCCGGTGCGGCGGGCGCCGTCGTTGTTGATCGCGGAACCGCGGATCACGGCGTAGACGGTGTCGTTGTCCGCGACCGCGTCTTCCAGCCGCTTGAGCGCGACGATGCCGACCCCGCTGGACGCGATGCTGCCCCGCGCGTCGGCGCTGAACGGCCGGCAGTGTCCGTCGGGGGAGTAGACCCCGCCGTCGTGGTAGAGGTAGCCGCGCCGCTGCGCCGGGAAGACGCTGACCCCGCCGGCCAGGACCAGGTCGGACTCACCGGTAAGCAGGCTCTGCCGGCCGAGGTGCACAGCGACCAGGGAGGTCGAGCAGGCCGTTGCCACGGTGACGGCGGGGCCGGTCAGGTCGAGTTTGTACGCGACACGGCTGAGCAGGAAGTCCTTGTCGTTGTTGATGGACAACTGGTGTTCGCCGATGGTGTGCATCAGCTCCGGATGGCTGCTCAGGTTGTCCAGCAGGTACGTGCTGCGACCCGACCCGGCGAACAGGCCGACCCGGCCGGCGTGGCCCGCCGGGTCGTAGCCGGCGTGCTCCAGCGCGTGCCAGGCGCACTCCAGCAGCATCCGGTGCTGCGGGTCGAGGGTCTGCGCCTCCCGGGGCGTGACGCCGAAGAAGGCGGCGTCGAACTCGTCGATCCCGGGCAGCCAGGTGCCGGAGCGGACGTACGCGGGATCGTCGAGCCGGGTCGGGTCGGCCCCGTCGGCCAGCATCTCCTCGACGCTGAACTCCCGCACCGACTCCACGCCGGCGCGGATGTTGTGCCAGTACTCGTCGATGGTCCGCGCGCCGGGGAAGCGACAGGCCATGCCGACGACGGCGATCAGGCCGCCGGGCTGGGACGTGGTGCCCGTCCGTGGCCGGGTGACGCGGGCCGTCGTGGCCGGGGCGGCCGGGGCCTGCGTGCCGGTGGTGGCCGTGGTCAGGAACGCCGCCAGGGACTCGACAGTGGGGTTGCGGAACAGGTCGGTGACCGTGACGACGTCACCGAGTCGCTCGTGCAGTCGCTTGAGGACAGCCAGCAGGCGCATGGAGTGGCCGCCGAGGTCGAAGAAGTTGTCCCGCGTACCGACCTGCGCGACGCCGAGCACGTCCCGCCACACGTCGGCGACCAGTCGTTCGAGCCCGATCCGGGCGGCGTCCCAGTTGGCCGGTACGGGCGCGACGGGTGCGGTCGCCGGCTGTTCGGGCGTCGGTCGATCCGGGTCCGCCTCGGCGCGCTGCCGGGGCACCTCCCGACCGGCGGCGGGCAGCGCGGCGACGTCCACCTTGCCGTTGCGGGTCAGCGGCAAAGCGTCGAGGAAGACGACGGCGGCGGGCACCAGGTAGGAGGGCAGTTCGGCGGCGAGCGCCGCCCGCAGGGCCGCCGCGTCGGTCTCCGCCCCACCGGCTCCACCGGCTCCGCCGGCTCTGCTGGCTCCGCTGGCTCCGCTGGCAAATCCAGCTCCACCGGCCACGTACGCCACGAGGCGCGGGTCGTCCGGGTCGTCCCTGCGCAGTTGCACCGTCACGTCGCTGTCCGGCCGGCATCGGCGGATGGCGGCCTCGATCTCGCCGCACTCCACCCGGTAACCGTGCAGTTTGACCTGGCTGTCGGTGCGGCCCAGGTATTCCAGGTTCCCGTCGGGACGCAGTCGCACGAGATCGCCGGTGCGGTACAGCCGGGCTCCGGCGACGGGCGAGAATGGGTGTGGGACGAACCGCGCTGCCGTCAGCGTGGGCTGGTGCAGGTAGCCGCGTGCCACGCCGGCTCCGCCGACGTACAGCTCGCCGATAACGCCCACCGGCACCGGGTTGCCCCAGCTGTCCAGCACGTACAGCTCGGTGTTGGCGATCGGCCGACCGATGGGGACCGACCCGTCGACCGGGGTGGACGGGTCGACCTCGTACGCGGCGCAGCCGACCACCGTCTCCGTCGGCCCGTACTCGTTGACCAGCGTGGTGTCGGGGGCGTGCGCCCGCCACGGCGCCACCTGGTCGGCGCGCAGATTCTCGCCGCCGATGACGAAGCACCGGGTGCGGCCGGCCAACTCGGCGGGGCTGAGCTGATGGTTGACGAGGTCGAGCTGAGCTGGGGTGATCTTGACCAGGCCGAAGGCCGGCCGCTGGTGGCGCAGCGCCTCGCCGAGCGCCTCCGGGCCGAGGTGTTCGCCGAGCATCAGCACGGTTGCCCCGCTGACCAGCGGGACGAGCAGGCTCGTCACGGTCAGGTCGAACCCGACCGACGAGTGCAGCGGAACCGTGTCCCCGGGCCGCAGCCGGTAGGCCTGGGCGGCCCAGCGCACGTAGTTGCAGGCCCCCCGGTGGGTGACCATGACGCCCTTGGGGTGGCCGGTGGACCCGGAGGTGTGGATGACGTACGCGAGGTCGTCCGTCGAGGGCTCCGGCCGCCGTCGCGCTCGTCGCCGCGGACCGGCCGCGGCGCCACCGGGCTGCGCGGCAGGGACCGGCGTGTGCCGGCCCGGCGCCGCCAGCGCAGGGCCGTCCGGCACCAGCAGCGCCAGGCCGTCGGGCACCAGGTGCGCCAGCTCCGCGCAGGTGAGGACGACCGGCGCGGCCGTGTCCTCGATCAGATACCGCAGCCGGGCGGGCGGGTTCGCCGCATCCATGGGTACGTAGGCCGCGCCGGCCCGCAGTGCGGCGAGCACCGCCACCGCGAACGGGACCGCACGCGGCAGCAGCACTCCGACGAGACTGCCGATGCCCACGCCCCGCCCGCGTAGCGTCTCCGCCAGCGCCTCGGCAGCGGTGTGCAGCTCGTGGTAGCTCAGCGCGGTGTCCCCGTCGGTCACCGCCACGCCGTCGGGGTTTCGGCGCGCCTGCCGCTCGATGAGCACGTGGACCAGGTCGTCCGGCTCGGTGGGGGTGGCGGTGGCGTTCGCAGCCACGACGAGCTGCCGGTACTCGTCGGCGGTGAGCATCGCGGCCGAGCCGACCGGTGCGCCGGGCTCGGCAACCAGCGAGCGCAGCAACGTCTGGAAGTGACCGGCGAGGCGGGCCATCGCGTCGTCGTCGAACAGGTCGGTGCGGTATTCCAGCACGGTCCGCACACCGTCGGCGTTCTCCCGTACCGAGACGGTCAGGTCGAACTTCGCGGTGGTCCCGGGCACGTCGATCGGGGTGACCTCGATGCCGTCGAGGCTGGGTGGTGCCGTCTCACGGCCGTACACGAACATCACCTGGAACAGCGGGGCGAAGCCGGGCCTGCGGGCCGGGCGCAGCGACTCCAGCAGTGTCCCGAAGGGAAGCTCGCCGTTGTCCAGGGCGTTGCCGGCGGCGGTGCGCACCCGTGCGAGCAGCGTCTTGAACGACGGGTCGTCGTCCAGCCGGGCCCGGACCGCGACGGTGTTGAGCAGCAGCCCGACGAGCTGCTGCGCCTCGGAGCGCCGGCGGTTCGCCACCGGCGTTCCCACCACGATGTCGCGTTGCCCGGTCCAGCGTGCCAACAGGACGTGCAGCGTGGCGAGCATGATCATGTACGGGGAGACGCCGAGTCGTCGGCACAGCGCCAGCAGCCCCTCGGTGGGCACGTCCAGCGGGAACGACACTGTGGCCCCCGCACCCGACGGCACCGCGGGCCGGGGTCCGCGGGTGGGCAGCTCCAGGACGGCGGGCGCGTCGGCGAGTTGCGCGTGCCAGTGGTCGCGTTGCGCCGCCGCCTCGGCCCCGGCGAGCCAGTCGCGTTGCCACGCCGCATGATCGGCTTGGTCGACGACGACCGGGCCGAGGTCAGCCGGTCGTCCGGTGCGGTGCGCGGCGTAGAGCCGTTCCCACTCGTCGTGCAGGATGCCGAGCGACCATTCGTCGACGGCGACGTGGTGGAACGTCAGCAGGAGCACGTGCTCCTCGGCAGCGAAGCGCAGCAGGCTGGCCCGCAGCACCGGTCCGAGTTCCAGGTCGAGCGGGTCACGCGTCTCCGCGTGCATCCGGGCCTGCATCTCCTGGTCGCGTTGCCACGCGGGCAGCCCGCCCAGATCGTGCACCCGCAACAGTCCTGGTTGCGGCTCGCCGACCACCTGGACCAGGCGCGGCGCGGCGTCGTCGACCTCGGTTGGCCCCGAGCCGGGGCCGCCGGGTGCGAGCGTGGTGCGCAGCGCGGCGTGCCGGGCCACCAGGGCGTCGAGCGCCCCGGCCAGTGCCGCGACGTCCAGTGGCCCGACCAGCCGGTACGCCAACGGCACCAGGTAGCTGGCCGGATCGGGGTCGAGACGGCTCAACGACCACATCTGGCGTTGCTCGTGGGTGGCCGCGACCAGGGCGCCGGCACTGTCGCGGCGGCGCGGCACGACCGGCGTCGCCTGCCGGGGCCGCATGACGTCGGTCATCGCGTCCGTCTCCTTCGTGATGCCAGCAACGGCCGGATCCGCCCACGCGGCGGCCCGGTCCAGCAATGGCTCCTGACTTCGCATCCGAGCCTGCTGTGACGGTTTGTCGACCTGGGTCGGCGGCACCGGTAAAGCGGCTGCGGCGCGGGGATGCTGTGACACGACGATCGGTCGCCCCCACGGCTCGGAAGCTACCCACGCCGGTAAAGGTGATCAGTCGTTCATGCGACAGCTGTCGTTGTTCCGATGCGCTTCCCTGTCACATCATCACACTCGTGATCTTTGATGGGATCCACAGATCGTGTCGGCCGTCGATGCTTTCGGTGCGGGGCCGGTGCGCGTTCGTCCATTGCCGTCGGTCGCTCGGGTCGAACACGTGACTAGTTCTCGACTGAATGGTGGAACTCCGGTACGCGAGGGCTTTCGCAGCCATCCCGTTCCCATTTCATGGCGAACCGGATTGCGCCGATGATCGGCCATTAAATTGCGGCATTCACGCCACTGACCGTTTGTTGGTGCGGCCGGTGGGTATCTGGGCGTTCATGACCACCCCTGAGCAGAGTCAGCAGGAGAGAGCCCTCGAAACCGGTGAGGTGTATCAGGATGCCGAGGGGCGCCGCACGACGGACCCCGGTGCCGGCGCCGCGAACGCCGACAGTGAGGCCGACCGCAACGAGGAGCACCTGAGGCGCGGTGAGGTGGGCCCGCGCGTCCCGGAGGAGTAGCCCGTCCGGCTACGCCAGCGGCTCGACCGCCTCGACGAGCACCTGGAGCAGGTGCCGGTACGGCTGCCCGGTGGCCCGGCTCATGCCCATCTCGCAGGTGCGGTTGCAGGAGGCGTACGCGTCGTAGCCGCGCTGGTTGATCTCGGCGGCCTGAGCCGCGGTGGCGCCGGCGGTCACCTCGGGGTGCAGCAGCCCCCGGTCGCCGGCGAAGGCGCAGCACCCCCAGCTGTCCGGCACGGTCACGGTGTCGGCGACCGCCCGGGCCACGGCGCGCAGGTCGTCGATGCCGCCCAGGTGCACTGTGGAGCAGGTGGGGTGCAGGGCCAGCGAGCCCAGACGCCGGGGCTCCGGCAGCGCCGGCAGGAGGTGCTCGGCGGTGAACGTCACGCTGTCGACGAAGCGCAGGTCGCGGTAACGCGCCTGGTCCTCCTCGGCCAGCGCGGCGGTCAGCTGGGCCAGCCCGTGGGTGCAGGACGAGGCGTCACACACGATGGGCAGGCGGCCCTCGTCGCTGGCCGTCCAGAGCGCGGCGAGGGTCCGCTCGGCCATCTCGCGGTGGCCGGCGGGGTAACCCTTGGACTGCCAGGGCGTTCCGCAGCACAGGCCCGCCGTCGCGGGCACGACGAGCGGCACGCCCGCCAGGTCGCACAGGCGCAGGAACGCCGCCGCCGAGCCGCCGGCCGGGCCGTCCTCCGGCGCGAAGAGGCTGCCGACGCAGGCCGCGAAGAACACCGCCTGCGCGTCCGGCGCGCTGCGGGGGGCGGGGCGGGGAGCGCCGGCGCGTGGCATGTCGTCGCTCCACAGCGGCACGAGTTCGCCGGCACCGAGACCGCGGATCACCCCGGTGGCGGCACGGGTCACCGGCGTCGGCACGGCGTGGGCGGCGCTCAGGCCCATCCGGACGCCGGCGACGGCACCCTTCCAGTGCCGCGCGGCGGCGCGGGCGGTGCGCTGGGCGAGCGGGCCGTGCCGTTCGGCGCGCAGTCGTTTCATCGCCGCGCCGGTGTCGATGCCGACCGGGCAGGCGGTGACGCAGAGGCTGTCCGCCGCGCAACTGTCCACCGCCGCGTACTCGTAGTCGGTGGTCAGCTCCCGGCGGCGCTCCTCGTCGCCGGCGGCGGTGGCGAGGGCGATCTGTCGTTGCAGGACGATGCGCTGCCGGGGCGTGGTGGTCACGTCGGCGGTGGGGCACACCGGCTCGCAGTAGCCACACTCGACGCAGGCGTCCAGCTCGGGGTCGACCGTCGGGACGGCCTTGAGCTGGCGCAGGTGCACTGTCGGGTCGTCGTTGAGCAGCACACCGGGGTTGAGCAGGCCACTCGGGTCGCACAGCCGCTTGAGTTCGCGCATCACGTCGTACAGCTCGTCGCCGTACTGGCGGCGGACGAAGGGTGCCATGGCCCGACCGGTGCCGTGCTCCGCCTTGAGTGTTCCCCCCTCGGCCAGCACGAGGTCGACCATGTCGTCGGTGAACCGGGCGTAGCGGTCGATCTCGGCCGGTGTGTCGAAGGACTGCGTCAGCATGAAGTGCAGGTTGCCGTCCCGGGCGTGCCCGAAGATCACCGCGTCGGAGTAGCCGTGCCTGTCGAACAGGCCGATCAGTCCGTCGCAGGTGCCGGTCAGGCGCGGCAGCGGCACCGCGACGTCCTCCAGCAGGGCGGTGGTGCCGGGCGGGCGGGCACCGGCGACCGCCGTGTAGAGGCCCTTGCGCAGGTGCCAGAGTCGGGCCCGCTCGCGCGGGTCGCGGGTCAGCTCGGTGCCGGTGACGGCGGGCAGCCGGTCGAGCACTCCTCGGGCGTCGGCCAGCGTCGCGGCCAACCGCTCCGCGCTGTCCTCGGCGAACTCCACCAGCAGCGCTGCGTGCCCGGCGACCGTCAGGCCGCGCAGGGTCGGGCTGGCACCCGGGTCGCGCTGGCTGACCCGCAGGGCGGCCGCGTCGAGCAGTTCGGCGGTACGGGCACCGGCGGCGAGCAGGGCGGGCAGCGCGTCGGTGGCGTCGGTGAGCCCGGGCAGGATCAGCAGGCCGGTGGCGGCGTGCTCGTGGATCTCGACGGTACGGAAGACGGCCTCGGCCACGAAGCCGAGCGTGCCCTCGCTGCCGATCATCAGGTGGGCCAGCATCTCGACCGGGTTGCTGTGGTCGAGAAGGGAGTTCAGCCCGTACCCCATGGTGTTCTTCATGGCGAACAGCCGCTCGATGGTGGCGCGCGACCCCGGTGCCGAGCGCACCCGGTCGCGTAGGCGCAGCAGCCCGGCGTGCAGCTCGGGCTCGTCGGCGCGCAGCCGGTCGTCGGCGTCGCGTACGGCGGAGTCGACGACGGTGCCGGACGGGAGGACGAAGCGCAGCGACTCCATGGTGCGGTACGCGTTGTCGGTGGTGCCGCAGGTCATCCCGCTGGAGTTGTTGGCCACCATGCCGCCCACAGTGCACGCGGCCTCGCTGGCCGGGTCCGGGCCGAGCCGGCGTCGGTAGCGGGCCAGCCGGGCGTTGGCCTGCCGGATCGTCAGGCCGGGCTGGAGCCGGATGCGACGGCCGTCGTCGAGCACCTCGGCGTGCCGCCAGTCGGTGCGCACGTCGACCAGCACCCCCGCGCCGCCGGCCTGCCCGGCGAGGCTGGTGCCACCGCCGCGCAGGGTCAGTGGTACGCCGGCCTCCCGTGCACCGGCCATCAGCGCCCCCACCTCGGCCGCCGAGGCGGCGCGGACGACGGCCTGCGGCTCGAACAGGTACGGCGAGGCGTCGTGGGCCGCCGCCAACCGTCGGGGCAGCTCGGCGCTGGCCCGGGTCGGGTCGTCGAGGCGCGAGCGCAGCAGCTCGGCGACCTCGCGGGCGCGGGCGGCGGTCGGCGCGGGTGGTCCTACGACGGGGTGCATGGGCGGATCCTCCCGGGAACGTGGTCAGCCGGCCACCGGTGGCACGGCGGGACGGCCGGCGATCAGCAGGCGGCGGGGAGCGGTGTCGACCGGCGCTGGCAACCGCAGCGGCTGCCGGCCGGGGGTGATGCTGCCGAGAACGGAGGCGTGCCGCGCGCCGGTGCCCGACGGTAGGGCGCCGGGCAGCCCGTGCACGGTCAGGTAGCCCAGAAGCGCGAAGGCCAGCGCCTCCTTGGCGTCCGACGCGACACCCATGTCGTCGCTGGACGACAGGTCGACGCCCGGCAGCTCCTCGGCGATCATGCGCATCAGCGTCGGGTTGCGTGCGCCGCCGCCGGAGACGATCAGCCGGGTGACGCCATGGTCGCGGCAGGCCCCGGCCACCGTGACCGCGGTCAGCCGGGTGAGCGTGGCCAGCACGTCCTGCGGATCCGGCGTGGGCGCGTCGGCGAGGGCGGCGAGCAGGTAGGGAAGGTGGAACAGCTCCTTGCCGGTGCTCTTCGGGCCGGGCAGCCGGTAGTACGGCTCGTCGAGCAGCCGCCGCAGCAGGACCGGGTCCACCTGCCCGGCGGCAGCCCCGCGCCCGTCCCGGTCGTACTCCTCGGTGCCCCCGCTGAAGTGGCGGGCGGCGGCGTCGAGGAGCGCGTTCGCCGGCCCGGTGTCGAACGCGAGGGGCTCCGCGTCGGGCGCGACGACCGTGATGTTGGCGATGCCGCCCAGGTTCAGCGCGGCGGGGACGCCGGGCAGGCCACCCAGCAGCAGCGCGTCGAAGAGGGCGACCAGGGGAGCGCCCTGGCCGCCGGAGGCGACGTCGCGGCTGCGCAGGTCGGCCACGACCGGAAGGCCGGTGGCCTCGGCGATCCAGGCCGGCTGACCCAGTTGGAGCGTGCCCCGGACCACGCCGGCCTCGACCCAGTGGTGCATCGTCTGGCCGTGCGAGACGACCAGGTCGGCCTGACCGTCGCACAGCTCCGCGAGAGCCCGCACGCCGGCCTCGGCGAAGGCCTGGCCGACGCCGGTGTCCAGCACGCAGATCGCCTCGGTGCTGGTCGCCGCGGGCGGAAGGGCGGCGGCGATCTGGGCGCGCAGCCGGTCGGGGTACGGGTGGCTGAGCCGGCCCAGCGTTCGCATCCGCAGGCTGTCGCCGCTCAGGTCGAACTCGGCCGCGGCGGCTTCGATGCCGTCATACGAGGTCCCGGACATCAGGCCGATCACGCGCATCACGTCCTCCTTCATGCCCGGCCGGCGGGGGCTGCCGCCGAGTCGTCGTCGACCTCGTCGGTGCGTCCATGGTCGTAGAACGTCGTCGGGGCCGGGTGGAACCGGCTCGACACCGCGCCGACGACCAGGGTGACCAGAACGCCGATCGGGACCAGCCACTGCGCGGCGATGGCGGTGGCGGTGGTGGTCCCGGCCGTCGTGACGTCGATCTTGACGTAGCGGACGATGTAGGTCATCACCACCACGGTGACGAGGAAGGCGATCACCGCGTCGACCTGGTTCGCCCGCTTGACGAGACGGCCGAGCAGGAAGGCCCCGAGCAGCGCCCCGTAGGTGTAGCCGGCGATGGTCAGGCCGGTCAGGTAGACGTTCCCGGTGCTGGAGCTGAACGCGCAGGCGAAGATCGCCATCAGCACCGCCCACACCAGGGTCATCACCCGGGCGAGCCGGAGCATCGCGTCGTCCGACGGGACCTTGCGGAAGAAGCTGTGGATGAAGTCGGCGACGGTGGAGTTCGACATCGAGTTCAGCGCCGACGACAGCGAACCCATCGCCGCGCCGAGGATGCCCGCCACCAGCAGACCCGAGATGCCCACCGGCAGGGCGTGCAGGATGAAGTTCGGGTAGAGGTTGTCGCTGCTGTCCAGGCCGAGTTCCTTGAAGGTCTGACCCTTGTTGTACGACCACAGCAGCGCACCGACCAGGGAGAACGCCGCGAACTGGATGACGACGAAGATGCCCGAGGAGATCATCGCCTTCTGGCCGTCACGCAGGGTGCGGGTGGACAGGATGCGCTGGACGATCAGCTGGTCCGAGCCGTGGCTGGCCATCGCGAAGATCGCACCGCCGATGATCGCGGTCGGCAGGGCGAACGGGCTGGTGAGCACGTGCGCGAGGTCGAAGTTGGTGTCGAAGAGGTGGAACTTGCCGGCGTCGAGCGCCTGCGCGTAGCCGTCGCCGCCGACGGCGTGGCTGAGCACCGCGATCGCGAGGATCGCCCCGCCCAGGTAGAGCCCCATCTGGATGGCATCGGTCCAGATGACCGCCTTGATGCCACCGAGGTAGGTGTAGATCACCGTGATGAGGGTGAGGACGACGATGATGGCCTGGTAGCCGACGTTCAGGCCGAGCTCGTCGAGGAGAAGCTTGATCGGGATGGCCGAGGCGAACAGTCGTACGCCCTCGGCGAGCAGCCGGGTGAAGACGAATGTGACCGACGCCAGACCCTGAAGTTTCAGGCCAAACCGTTCACCAAGGTACTGATAGGCACTGACGAAGCCACCCCGCTTGTAGAGCGGGATGAGCACCGCGGCCACGACGACGCGACCGATGACGTAACCCAGGGCCAGCTCGACGTTGCCGAACCCCTGACCGCTGTAGGCACCACCGGGCACGCTGATCACGGTCAGGACGCTGGTCTCGGTGGCGACCACGGAGAACGAAACGGTCCACCAGGGCAGTCGACCCTCGCCCACGAAGTAGTCCTTGGCGGACTTCTGTCTGCCGGACAGGCGAAGTCCGACAAAGGCGATCACCACGAGGTACAGCACGATCACGACAAGGTCGAGTTGACGCACGGCTCGCTCCCTACCAGCGGTTGTCAATAAGCGACGTTAGCCGAGAGTAACGCGAAACTTTTTGCCAGAGCGGGCCCGGGCTGGCTACGCTGAGCCTCCAGCCTGCTGATATGGGGAACGCGCGCCGGTGAGCCGCCTCCCGTCGGTCGGCGATGTGTTCACCAGCGAGAGGAACGACCACCCCGTGGACCTCAGCACCCTCGGCACCGAGACTCGCAACGACCGCACCAGCGACCTCGACCAGATGTCCCCCACCGAGCTGCTCCTCGCGATGAACGACGAGGACCGCTCGGTCGCGGAGGCCGTCCGCCGGGCCGTGCCGGACATCGCGGCCGCCGTCGACGTCGTCGTGGCGTCGCTCCGACAGGGCGGGCGACTCATCTATCTCGGTGCCGGCACCAGCGGCCGGATCGGCATGCTCGACGCCGTCGAGTGCCCACCCACCTTCGGTACGCCGCCCGACCGGGTTCTCGGCCTGCTCGCCGGCGGGGCCGGAGCCTTCGGTGTCGCCGTCGAGGGCGCCGAGGACGACCCGGCCGGCGCCGTCGCCGACCTCGACGCGGTCGGCCTGACCGCCCGCGACACGGTGGTCGGGCTCGCCGCCAGCGGCCGTACCCCGTACGTGGTCGGCGGGTTGGCCCACGCCCGCGCGCTCGGCGCGACGACCGTCTCCGTCGCCTGCAACTCCGGCGCGGTGATCAGCCGGCACGCCGACGTCGCCATCGAGGTGCCCACCGGCCCCGAGGTCCTCACCGGCTCCACCCGCCTCAAGGCCGGCACCGCCGAGAAGCTGGTCTGCAACATGCTCTCGACCGCCACGATGGCCCGGCTCGGCAAGGTTTACGGCAACCTGATGGTGGACATGAACGCCACCAACGAGAAGCTCGTCGACCGGGCGCGTCGGATCGTCGCCGAAGCCGCCCACACCGATCTCGACACCGCCACGCAGGCGCTCGCGGCGGCACACGGGCACGCCAAGACGGCCATCGTGCTGCTGCTCGCGCACTGCACCGCCGAGGAGGCCGCCGCACGGCTGCGCGCCGCCGACGACGACGTCCGGGCGGCCGTAGCGGCCTGAGCCACTGCGGCAGGCGGAGCCCGGCCACTGTCCTCAGTGGTGTCCTCCGAGTACGGTTGCGGTGCCCGCAAGGCACGCGAATCGGCGGCTCGTCACCGGGGCGGGAGCGGCCAGCCCGGCGGCGACGGGCCGGGGGAGGGAGCGACTGTGACGCAGCGCAGAGCACTGGTGGTCCGAGGTGGCTGGGAGGGACACCAACCGGTCGAGGCGACGGAGTTGTTCATCCCCTACCTCGAACGCAGCGGCTACGCCGTACGGGTCGAGGAGTCGACGGAGATCTACGCCGATGCCGCCGAGATGGCCGACACCGACCTCGTCGTGCAGTGCGTGACGATGTCGCAGATCACCTCGGACCAGTTGGCGGGTCTCAGCGCGGCGGTCGTCGCCGGCACGGGCTTCACCGGCTGGCACGGCGGCATCGTGGACTCGTTCCGCGCGTCGTCCGACTATCTCCAACTGGTGGGCGGGCAGTTCGCGACCCATCCGGGCAAGGAGCCGTGTGAGCGCCACGGTGGCCCGGAGGACAACTTCTTGCCGCACACGGTGCGCATCACCGACCTCGGCCGGGAGCATCCCATCACCGCGGGCATCGAGGACTTCGACCTGGTCACCGAGCAGTACTGGGTGCTGCACGACGACCTGATCGACATACTGGCCGTCACCACCCACCCGACGCAGGCGTGGCACCCGTGGCACCGCCCGGTCACCTCGCCGGCGATCTGGACCCGGCTCTGGGGTGCCGGGCGCATCGTCGTGACGACCCCGGGGCACAGCCTCGACGTGCTGGAGCACGCGGGCGTCCGTACCGTCATCGAGAGGGGGATGGTGTGGGCGACCCGCACCGCGTCGGCGTCGTAGGTCTCGGGGTCATCTCCCGCGCCTACCTGGACACGCTCGCCAACCACCCCGCGGTGAGCATCGCCGCACTGGCCGACCTCGACGCCTCCCGGTCGGCCGCGGTCGCCGCCACGATTCCCGGGGCCGAGGCGTTGAGCGTCGAGCGCCTGCTCGCCCGCCCGGACGTGCGGACGGTACTCAACCTCACGATCCCCGCGGCGCACGCCGACATCTCGCTCGCCGCGATCGAGGCGGGCAAGAACGTGTATGTCGAGAAGCCGCTCGCCGTGACGTTCCCGGACGGCCGCTCGATCATCGAACGGGCCGCGTCGGCCGGCGTCCGCGTCGGGTGCGCGCCGGACACCGTCCTGGGCACGGGTACGCAGACAGCGCGGGCGGCGATCGACGGCGGGCTCATCGGACGCCCGCTGTCCGCGTCGGCCGTCATGGTCACGGCGGGGCACGAGCGCTGGCACCCCAACCCCGACTTCTACTACGCCCCGGGCGGCGGCCCGTTGCTGGACATGGGGCCGTACTACATCTCGGCGCTCATCCACCTGCTCGGCCCGGTGCGCGCGGTGGTCGGAGCCGCCAGCCGCCTGCGCGCCGAGCGCGTCATCGGTTCGGGCCCGCGCACCGGCCAGCGGGTTCCGGTGGAGGTGGACACCCACGTCAGCGGCGTGCTGGAGCACGCCAACGGCGCTCTCTCCACCATCACGACGAGCTTCGACGGCGTCGCGACGACGGCCGCACCGATCGAGGTGCACGGGGAGACCGGCACGCTCGCCGTGCCGGATCCGAACTACTTCGATGGTGAGGTCCGCCTGTTCGCGCTCGGCGGCACCGAGTGGCGCGTCCTCGAACCCCGCGCCGGTTACGCCCAGGCCTCCCGAGGCATCGGCCTGATCGACCTGGTCAGGGCCGACGGTCAGCGTCCGCCACGGGCGGGCGGCGACGTCGCGCTGCACGTCCTCGAAACGATGACCACCCTGCTCCGGTCGGCCGCCGAGGGACGGCGGATCGAGCTGACGACGGTGGCCGAGCGGCCCGAACCGGTGCCGCTCACCGCGGTCGAGGCCTGGAACGCGTAAAGGGGGTCCGCGATGACGACCGGTGTGAGGTCCCGGTCAGCTCGATTGGCATCGATTACTGTGATGCGACACGTCCGCGGAGGGAAGCGGACGCACCACGACGCACCGGCCCCGCCGGGTGTCGACTGCGGGGGAGGCGACGGCCGGGACATGGGTGACACCCGACGGGCCGCGCAGGACGCGTTCGCTCAGTTCGTGCGCGGTGCTGTCGACGCCGCCAGCGACGAGCGTGGCTGGTCCATCACGGAAGTGGCGGCTCGTAGCGGCGTCGGTCGGTCCACCGTCTTCCGATGGCTGTCCGGTGACTGGCAGCACCACCCGGAGCTTCCCAAGGTGCGAGCGTTCTGCGCGGCCCTGGACCTCCCGCTCGGCGCCGCCCTGCGCGCTCTCACCCCGCTGTCGTACGACACACCGGCACCGGAGGTGCCGGCGGCGGAGGCGCTCTTCGTGGCCGTCCGGGACCGACTTGTCGATCCCCGCACCACCGCCGCCGAACGAGAGCACATTCTGGCCGCCTTACGCCGCCTCGGGCACCGAAGGTCGTC
The DNA here is from genome assembly GCF_018070245.1 of Micromonospora sp. M61. Taxonomy (NCBI): domain Bacteria; kingdom Bacillati; phylum Actinomycetota; class Actinomycetes; order Micromonosporales; family Micromonosporaceae; genus Micromonospora; species Micromonospora sp. M61. Next base: position 33,666 of record NZ_JAGPYA010000053.1, read on the forward strand.
CCGGGCGAGTTGACAGGCATCGAGAGGACCCGGTGACGGTGATGTCCGACCTGTTCGACTACGACGCTGAACTGCGCTTGCACAACGAACTCTTCCGCGCCGCTGCCCGTGTCGGCTCTCACGACCGTGTGCTCGACATCGGCTGTGGCACCGGCCAGTCCACCCGCGACGCCGCCCGGGCCGCGGTGAACGGAAGCGCGACAGGCGTTGACATCTCCGGGCCGATGCTCGAACGGGCCCGTCAGCTCAGCGACGACGAGGGCCTGCCGAACATCACCTTCCAACAGGCGGACGCCCAGGTGCACCGCTTCCCACCGACGCATTTCGACCTCTGCATCAGCAGGTTCGGAACGATGTTCTTCGCCGACCCGGTCGCCGCGTTCACCAACATCGGCAGGGCGTTGCGCCCCGGCGCGCGCCTGGTTCTGCTGGTGTGGCAGGACCGCGACCGCAACGAATGGGCCACCGCGATCCGCCGGACCTTCACCGACGAGCCAGTCACGCCCGGCGGTCCGAACCCGTTCTCCCTCGCCGACCAGACCGTCACCAAAGACCTCCTGGTGGCGGCCGGCTTCGCGGACGTCGACTTCACCGACGTGCACGTACCCGTCTACTACGGTCCGGACAGCGCCACCGCCTTCGATGCGGTGTTCCGCCTGTGGGAATTCAAGGATCTGCTCGCCAACCTGGACGCCACGGCCGCCGAGCAGGCCCGTACGCGGTTGCGCACCACCCTCGACGCCCACCACACCGACGGCGGCGTGTACTTCGACTCGCGCGCCTGGATCGTCACGGCTCGTCGCTGACCGGCATCGCCGGAAGCCCGTCCGTCGCGGGGTGCGTGCGCACCACGGCGGGGCGATCTCCGCCCCGCCGCGGTTCTGTCACAGCGCGGTGATGGTCAGTGGCCCTCGGGCGGCGCGGTCAGCTCGGCGTGCCGCACCGTGTAGTTGCCGCGAGTCACAGTGGCGAACGCCGCCGGCGCGAGGCAGGTGCCGACCCGGGCCGGACCCCACTGGCCGGCCTCGTTCTGGTCGGCGCTGGCCGACCAGGTGAAGCCGACCCGGTCGCGGCCACGGCCGCCGTCCTGCACGCTGAAACCGACCCGCTGGCCGAGGAAGTCGCTGGCCTTCTCGTCAGCGCGGATGACCACGCCGGTCACTGTCGCATGACCCGGGCTGGTGATCATGCAGTCGACCGCCGCCTCGAAGCGGACGGTGATGTTCTCCGTGGCCAGCCAGTGCGCGACCCGCACCGTGCCCGTGGCGTCTGCGGGAGAACCCTTCTCCCCGCCCGGCAGCGGGATCGGGCGGCTGTAGGGCACCGACCGGGCGTCGAAGGCAAACGATCGCACGTCGCTGTCCTGCCCGTACGGCAGCACGAACTCCGCCGATCCGGTCACCTGAGCCGGCCTGTGGCTCGCGGCCCCGGCCGGCGTCGCCGCCACAACCAGCATGGCCGCTGCCGCGATGCCCCATCCGAGTGTCTTACGCATGGTCGTCCTCCCGATCCGGCCGCGGTGCCGCGGCTCTGTGTTACCTCCACGGTCGGCGATCGGGGAACGGAGGCGATCCCCTGCGAGGGGGTAGCTGCTCCCTCGCCCATGGGAATCCGGCGAATGTCACGTTGGCAATCGTTCGGTATCAACTCGACGACCCGCCCGGCGTGGTACCAATACCCAGATAGGCGAAGCCGGCAGAACGGGCGGCCCATGTCGACAAGGGCAGCAGAGCTGCTGCGTAAGCCGGGGCAACCGCAGCGACCGAGTCTTCTGGAACTCTTCTTCGACCTGGTGTTCATCTTTGCCCTCAACCGGGTCTCCCACCGGCTGGTCGAGGACCTCACCGAGCGGCGAGTGGTCCTTGTCGAAGCCGGGGAGACGCTGCTGTTGCTGCTGGCTTTCCTGGTGCTCTGGTTGGTCACGGCATGGGTCACCGATCTCTACGATCCGCAGCGGCCGCAGCTTCAGTTGTTGGTCTACACGGCCATGCTCGGCGCACTGATAATGGCGGTCGCGGTGCCGCAGGCGTTCGGCGACCGGAGCCTGGCCTTCGCTGGCGCGTACGTTGCCGTACACATCGTTCGTGGGCTGGTCATCGTGCCGGCGCTGCGCGGCCACGAGGCCCAGCGTCGAGCGGCTGGGGTGTTCCTCTGGTTCGCGATCTCCGCCGTGCCGTGGCTCGCTGGCGCCATCGTGTCCGGTTCGGCGCGTGGGTTGTTGTGGACGCTGGCGCTGGCCATCGACTGCGCGGCACTGCTGCTGTTCTATCCCGCGCCATGGACCCGCCCCGCCCAACGACAGTGGCCCGTCCTGGCCGAATATCTGTCCGAGCGCTACCGGCAGTTCTTCATCATCGCCCTCGGTGAGTTGATTCTGACGACGGGATCGGCCTACAGCGACACGTCCTTTCGGCAGGGCGGGGCGGCGGTTGCCTTCGCGGTCTCATTCATCACGACGGTGCTGCTGTTTCGGGTCTACCTTTTCAAGGCGGGCCAGTTGTTACCCGAGGCGATCAGAGTCTCCGTCGGGCCCGCCCGCCTCGTCCGGGAGGCGTTCCTCGCCCACGTACTCATGGTGGCTGGCATCGTCGCCGTCGCCGTCGGGTACGAAATCGTGATCGATCACCCGTTCGGACACACCGAAACGGCGTGGATCTTCGTCATTGTCGGCGGACCGATACTGTTCCTTGTCGGGCGAGCCCTGGCCGAACACGCCGTATTCGACCGGGTGTCCCGCTCCCGGACAATCGGCGCGCTGGTGCTCCTCGGCGCCGCGCCGGCCATGGTGCTCCTGCCGCCACTGGCCGCGGCCGTCACCGCCGCCGTCGTCCTCGGTGGCATTGCCATTTCCGACACGATGCGCGCCAGGCAAAACCCTCCCGAACGGCCCCACCCACATCGTTTCGAACGCTGATCACGCCGGCCCTCAGGTAACCGCGAGGCGATGGATACACTGAATCTGACATACATGTCAGGTGCGCTGTGGGGGTAGCGATGACGGCCAGCATCCGGATCGGCGAACTCGCCGCCCGTGCCGGGGTGAGCGTGCGATCGCTGCGCTACTACGAGGAGCAGGGGTTGCTCACCAGCCTTCGCAGCCCCAGAGGCCACCGCCGCTACAGCGACAGTCAGGTCGAGCGCGTCGTCCTCATCCAGCGTCTGTTCGCCGCCGGGCTGAGCAGCCGGACGATCGTCGACCTGCTGCCGTGCGTCGACTCGCCGAGTGAGGACACCTCCGAGGCTGCAGTGGATCGCATGCGCCACGAGCGCGACCGACTCGATCGGCACATCGAGGACCTGGTCCACACCCGCGGGGTGCTCGACGAGCTGATCGCCGCCAACCGCGCCCACCGCGCGGTGCTCGCCCGCACCTGACCCGGGCCGCCCGCCCGCCCGCGGGCCGTCAGGCTGCGGAGAGCTGGGAGTAGAAGTCGCGTGGATCGCGAGCCAGCGCGGCCTTGATGTCGGCGCTCCACGTGTCGACGAGGACCTCCAGGGCGTCTGACGCCAGACCGTCGAGGGTGGCCCGAGCGACGTCCGCTGGGTCGATCTTCGCGCCGTTGTAGTTCGCGCTGAAGTCGGTGTCCACCGCACCCACGTGGACGCCGGTGACGTGCGTGCCCTGTGCCGCGAGTTCCAGGCGGATGCTGTTGGTCAGCGACCAGGCCGCCGCCTTCGCGGCCGCGTACGCCCCCTCCCCGGGCCAGGAGAACCAGGACAGCGCCGAGAGGACGTTGACGATCGCGCCGCCGCCGTTGCGGGCCAGCACCGGGGCAAACGCTCGCACCACGGAGAGGGTGCCGAAATAGTTGACCTCCATGTCGCGACGGACGGCGTCGAGGTCGCCGGCCACCAGGTCGACATGGGAGTCGACGCCGGCGTTGTTGATCAGCACCGTCACATCAGCCGCGACCTCGGCCGCCGCGCGGACGGCGGCGGGGTCGGTGAGTTCAAGAGACAGCGGTACGGCACCCGGCAGGTCCACGGGCTGACCGTTGCGGGACGTCGCGTAGACCTTCGCCGCGCCCCGATCGAGGAGCTGCGCTACGTACTCCCGTCCGATGCCGCGGTTCGAGCCGGTCACGAGAGCGATGGAACCCTGAATCTGCACGATGAACTCCTTCGGTGGAGGGGCGACGCCAGGTGCGCTGCCACCGAAACGCTAGAACCTGTCATTGGTGTCAGATTCAAGGCATTGGCCGGTGACCTCGGTCACCCTCAGCCCGGCCCGAATGTTCACGACAACATTTGGCGGCCGGGTTGTGCCGGGGAGCGCCTTGGGGCGAGGGACGTTCGGAAACTTTCGCGAAAGCTCGTCGTCGCAGCTTGACGGACGCAGTGCTCATCTACCAGAGTCGATGTGGGCGTAGGTGGCGTGCCGTCGGGAGCTCGGGCGCCAGCAGTGCATCGACATGACTCAGCCGTGGGCACGGCGGGCGGCGCTTGTTAACGCTAACGATGCTCTGCACCGCTGACCTGGCTGCGGTGGCGGCGTGGCCCGACGGCGACGGATCAGTGTCCCCCCGATCCAGGAGAATGATCGATGAGAAGACCCAGAGTGATCAGAACCGCGTTGATGTCGGCCAGCGCCATGCTGCTGGCATCGACAGCGGTCGCCTTGGCGGTGCCGGCAGGGGCAGCAGCCGCCGGCTGTTCGGTGAACTACGGCGTGTCGTCGCAGTGGCAGGGTGGCTTCGGGGCCAACGTCACTATCACCAACGTCGGTGACGCGGTGTCGAGTTGGTCGCTGACCTGGTCCTACGACGCCGGACAGACCGTCACGCAGGCGTGGAACACGACGTTGACCCAGAGCGGCGCCACAGTCACCGCCAAGAACGTCAGCTACAACGGGGGCATCGCGACCAACGGGACGGTGTCGTTCGGCTTCAACGGCTCGTGGACCGGCAGCAACCCTGATCCGACCAACTTCGCGTTGAACGGGGTGGCCTGCACCGGTGGCACGACGCCCACCACCCCGCCGCCGACGACCCCACCCCCGAACGGGCCGGCGGACATCACGGTGAACAGCGCGACCAGATACCAGACCGTCGACGGGTTCGGGGCCGCCCAGTCCATCTGGGGCAGCGCATGGTCCACGACGGAGACGCAGACACTGGTCGGGATGGGTGCCAACCAGTTGGGTCTGTCCATCGTGCGCACCGGTCTGTCACCGGTGTCCAGCGAGTGGGCGACACACGTGAACTCCCTGAAGACGGCGAAGACCGCCGGGTCCAACGTGAAGATCCTCGCCTCGCCGTGGACCGCGCCGGCTGCGTGGAAGACCAACAACAGCCGGGTCAACGGCGGCAAACTGAAGACCGACTACTACGACGACTACGCCAACCACCTGAACAGCTACGTCCAGTACATGCGTGGCCAGGGCGTGCCGATCGACGTCACCTCGGTGCAGAACGAGCCGGACTGGCACCCGGACTACGACTCGATGGACTGGAGCGGCACGGAGCTGCGCACCTTCGTCCGCGACCAGGGCACGAAGGTGCAGAACACCAAACTGATGGTCGCCGAGGCGGTGAACCTGAACTACAACTACACCGATCCAACCCTCAACGACGCGACCGCCCGCAACAACATCGGTTACATCGGTGGCCACCTGTACGGCACCGAGGACGCCGGCCGGCTCAAGCCGTACACCCTTGCCGAGCAGCACAACAAGCCGGTGTGGATGACCGAGTGGAACCTGCACGCCGCCGACGGCGGCGGCTCCAACATCTGGGGCAACCCCGGCAACGCGGCGGTCTGGAACGAGACTCTCGACGACATCATGCGCACTGTGCACAAGTCGATGGAGGCCAACTGGAACGCCTACATCTGGTGGTACGGCAAGCGTTACTACTCGTTCATCGGTGACGGCGAAGCGGCGTACGGCACCGTCGCCGGCGCCCCGCTCAAGCGCGGCTACGCGTTCTCGCAGTACGCCAAGTACGTCCGCCCCGGCTACCAGCGGGTCGCCCTGACGAAGAGCTCCAAGGCGTCGCCGCTGGAGGTGACCGCCTACCAGGGTGACGGGAAGATCAGCCTGGTCATCCTCAACCGGTCTAACAACGCGGTCAACAACGCCGTGGTCCAGGCCCCGCAGAACGTCAGCAAGGCCGAGCACTTCCTCACCTCGCAGACCGCCAACGCGGCCAGCCAGCCGATCACCGTGAACGGAGGTCAGGCCACCATCAACGTCGGTCCACGCAGCATCTCCACGCTCGTGTTCACCCTCTGAGGCGTCTTCTCACCGTCGCTGGGGCGTGTGGGTGTGATCGAGCGAACGCATCCGCACGCCCCATCGGGGTGACTCTCTCAATCGCCCCAATCGAGCTGATGGCCGGGCACGCCGACACTCCGGCCGTACTCCACTGCGGCGTCTCGCCCCGCGCGATCACCTTTGGCGTAGCGGAACACACGACCGGGAAACACGACGACGTGATCATCTCCGACTTCGAAGTCCGCGTACCAGCCTTGATCGCTGACCAGGGAACCAGCGAGCGCGGATGCCACTTCGTCGGCCACGTCGTCGGGCGCCTCGAAATCCAGGAACGTCCAGACACTCGTCTGGGCGGCTGATATTGAATCCGATACGTCGTGTCGGCCCACTCGGACGACGCGCAGCGAGGGTACGCGCACATCGACGCCAACACGCAGGCTCTCCGTCAGGAGTCGTCCACGTAACATCGACCGACTCTTTCATGGACTGGGCCATCCATGTCAGCGCTGTCGACGCCCGTGTCGCACGCGATGGACCCGTGAAGCGCTTCCTGGACGGCTGGTCAGGAGCCGAGGTAGCGCAGGATCGCCAGGACCCGGCGGCTGTAGCCGGTCACGTGTAACAGCCCGAGCTTGTCGAAGATGGTGTTGACATGCTTCTCGACCGCGCTCTGTGACACGTGGAGGCGCTCGGCGATGGTGGCGTTGGTGTGCCCCTGCGCCATGTGGTGCAGCACGTCACGTTCGCGTGGGGTGAGGCGGTTCAGCGGGTCACTGTGGCTCGTGGCCGACATGAGCTGCCGGACGACCTCGGGGTCGAGCGCCGTGGCACCGGCGGCGACGCGGTCGAGCGCGTCCAGGAAGTCCTCGACCTGGGCGACGCGGTCCTTCAGCACGTAGCCGATGCCTTCCGACCGGTCGGCGAGAAGCTTCGCAGCGTATCGCTTCTCGACGTACTGGGAGAGCACGAGCACCGCGATGTCGGGCCAGCGGCGGCGGATCTCAAGGGCGGCCCGCAGCCCGTCGTCGGTGTTGGTGGGCGGCATGCGGACGTCGGTGACGACGACATTGGGGCGGTGCTGTTCGACGGCCGTGACGAGCTGATCGGCGTCCGCGACTGCGGCGACGACGGCATGTCCTTCGTCGGCGAGGAGGCGGGCCAGCCCTTCCCGCAGCAGGGTGGAGTCTTCGGCGAGGACTATGCGCACGGCAGTGCCACCCGGATGGTCGTCGGGCCACCGGACGGGCTGTCCACCTCGAAGTGCCCGTCGAGCGCGCTGACCCGGCGGGCGAGTCCCTGCAGGCCACTGCCGTGCGGGTCGGCGCCGCCGAGGCCATCGTCCCGGACCCGCATCGTGATGTTTCCGTCCCCCGCCATGATCTCGATGGTGATCAGGCTAGCTCGGGCGTGTTTGGCGGCGTTGGTGATCGCTTCGCAGGCCACGAAGTACAGCACGGTCTCGACCGGTCGGGCGGGCCGGACCGGCACGTGGTAGCTGACCCTCACCGGGACCGACGATCGTTGCGCCACCATGCTCAGCACCTCGTCCAGCGTGGTGTGGTCGAGGGCTGCGGGGTACACCCGCCAGGCCACGTCCCGCAGGTCGTCGACGGCGCGTTGGATGCCCTCGTGTGCCTGCGCGAGCAGCTCGCGGCCTTGTCAGCGTCGCGGGTGCGGCGTGCCCGGCCGAGCAGCATGCCGAGTGCGACGAGGTGTTGCTGGAGCCCGTCGTGCAGATCGCGTTCGATGCGCTGGCGCTCGGCGTCGACAGCGGCGATGACACCGGCCCGGCTGACGGCCAGCTCGCTGATCCGCGCCTGAAGGGCCTCACGGGTGTGGGATTCGAGCAGGCTGCGGGCCAGCCATCGATCCAGCGTGGCCACGCTGACTATCGCCTGCACATTCACCAGCAGCAGGGCCGCGCCGATGAGCCCCTGCAACAGAAAACCGGCCGCATTCAGGGTGCCTCCGACGAAGGCACGTACCACGATGGCGGCGAGGACGGCACCGACCACGAGCAGGCCGGTGGTGAGCAGACCGAGCACCGCCGGGAGGAGGCGGGCGGCGAGGTAGCCGAGCACCCGCGGTCCGTTCGCCCGAACCGGGGGTGGCGGTGGCTCCGAGGCGATGACGGCCAGGCGGTGCCGTTCCCACTCGGTGACGCGGTGGGCGTACCGGATGATGGTGGCGCCGATGCGGCGCCGAGCCGCCGGCGCGGGCGAGACCGCGACCACGACGAGCGCGGCGAGCAGCAGGAACAGCACCTCGGACGCACCGGTGATCACACCGACCACCACGCCCGCCAACGGCCGGCCCCACCGGGTCATGCTGTCGATCCACGACCGCCCAGCGGGCACCGCGCGTTCCGCCACCGGGGCGTCCCTCCATCGCTCATGTCGTCTCGGACCCACGCCGCCTCGCCTGGGCGGCGGGCACTGCGCCCGGGCCGCCCACCCAACCTAGTCATGCCGAAGACGCTATGAACTCACCGCGGCCCGAACCATGAGGTCGACCGCCGACCTCAGTGGGCCGACCACAACCGCCGGGGTGTGGAAAACCGCACCACCCATCGAACGAAGCACCGCCTCCAGCCGACGCCAGACGTGCGTCTCCCTGTCGATGTAACGTTCGCCGGCATGACCGTGCACATCACCGCCGGGCAGTTCCACGCGGCCGATGGTGTCGAGGACTGGCGCTGCCTCTATCACCTGGTCTCGGCGCACTTCCGAACCGGCTCGCTGGCCAACGGCATCACGCTCGTGGATGAGATCGGTCGGCTCGTCGACGGCCCAGAGCAGCAACATCTCACCGTCGACCTGCGGCACTCCGGTGTCACGGTGTCCATGACCCGGCGCGACATCGCCCTGGCCGGCCGGATCTCGGCCGCCGCGAAGGCACTGAACTTCCCCGCGGACCCGACAGCCGTCCAGCTCGTCAACGTCACCCTCGACGCACTCGTCGGCGCGGACGTGCTGCCGTTCTGGCAGGCACTGCTCGGCTACCACCGCGTCGGAGACGACTACCTGGGTGACCCGTCACGCCGAGGCCCGGGCCTCGGGTTGCAGCAGATGGACACGGTGCGCTCAGAGCGCAACCGCATGCACCTCGACGTCGCCGTTCCCCACGACCAGGCTGAGGCACGCATCGCCGCCGCCCTGGCCGCAGGCGGCCACCTCGTCTCCGACGCACATGCGCCGAGGTGGTGGATTCTGGCCGACGCCGAAGGCAACGAGGCGTGCGTCGCCACCTGGATCGCCCGCGAATAACACCACATCCGGCAGCGCGACGCCGCCGCACAGGCGATCGTCGACCTGTCTGCCGTTCGTGGGGACAGCGGGCGTCCGTCGGTCGATGACAGGATCGGTCGATGCACGTTCTCTTCGACGGCAAGGCTCCGGTCGCCTACGGGCAGATCTACGTGACGAGTCGTGAGCTGCCAGACGACATGGCCGGGTCGTTCGCCGGGCAGGCGAATGGCCTCTGCGGGGGTGGTCAGCCGGGCACGCTGTTCCTGATGACCGGTACGCATTCCGGGCAGGTCCAGTTCACTGTCGAGTTGCACGAAGTCGAGCCGCCAGCGGCGGAGCAGGAGTGGGAGGAGGTGGTGGAGGTGTCGTTCGCGCCGAGGGCCGCAGTGCTCGACCTGGTCCCGTGGGGCGACGGTTCACTCGCCCGGCTGCCGCTGACCTCCGACGGGCAGGACACCAGCCGGTTGCCGGTCTACCGCGTGCGGTACTGCGCCACGGGCATGGACGCGGGGCACGACCCGTTCGGCGGTCACGACCCTGACGAGTTTGCCGAGAACGACTACACCTACATGGATCAGCGGCCGGACCGCTACCTGCTGTGCTTCTGGCCGGAGGACGCAACGGGCGGCGACCCGGGTGACGGCGTGACGCGCGCCGACGCGATCCTGCGCCAGACCAGCGGCGGCGCCGCCTACTGGCACGCCTGGGCGCGCGCGTTGCCACCCCCCGCCGACCCTGTCGGAGCAGGTCGAGACTGAGATGCTCAAGCGATTGGAGCAGGAACATCACGAAGCCGAGCACCGCAAGCGGGACGAGCTGCGATGCTGGGGCGGCCGCCCGCCGAGTGAGCGGCTCCGGCGCGTACGCGGCATCATTTATGGCATCGCACGGCTGGCCTTTCCGATCGTCGACCAACGAGGCCCAGGCTGACCCGTCAGGTGCCGTTGACCCGGGGATCTTCACACCGGTGGGCAGGACGCTCATACTGGACGCATGGCGCGAGATGCTTCATCGGCTGCCGCCGTCCGGCGGTTCACCGCCGATTTGCGCGATATACGTGGTCGGCTACTTGCCGACCTGCTCCCCATCGCGGACATCGCGGACCTTCTGGCAGCGGTTCGCTCACGCCGGGAACTGCCCCGGGAGGGTCTCACCCACAGCGGGATCGAGTACACCGTTCACGGCGCGGGATGCCGCATGGTCAGCTCCGATGGCAGGGAGGTCGACGTCGACCTGGTCACCGATCCCGTCCTCGGGCGCGTGGTCGAAGCATTCGACGCCTGGCGCATCCGCTCGTACCTGGACGAAGCCGCCGACGGCGGCCACAACCATGAGGACATCGTCGAGGCATGTATCCACCTTGCCCGTGAGGGTCACCTACGCGAGGTGGTTGAGGGCCGTTGGTTCGCGTTGCCTGATGCTCCAGTTGGCTGCTTGAGTAACCCACGCGCAGCAACCAACGGCCGTTCGTCCTGAACCATCGCACCTCGTAGGTATCCGGATCTGCCGCCGAGCGGGGCGCGCTGGCGTGCCGAGCGAGCGTCAGTGTGCGTGCTGTTGCTCGGCCACCTCTTCGGCGGCGACGTCCGGGCTGGCGTTGAGGCCGGCGGCGATCTGAGCCGGCAGCGGGTAGACACGTTCGACGGGCAGGTGAGCTGTTGCCGCCTGTTCGTCGCCGCTACGCAGGAGGTCCCTCACGCGGTGAACGGTGGGGGTGATGTCCGTGACGGCCACGATCCAGTCGTCAACGTATCGATCGACTGCCTCGCCGGACAACCCGACCTGCAGCGACCGGTACGGCAGCGCCTCCAAACGCAGTGATCGTTCCGGATCCCACTGCGCTCGTACGGGACTGGCCTTCAGTTGCCGGGTCCAGGTCTCTTTGTCGCCGTGGAGGTCTCGGTCGTAGTGGCTCAGGCTGGCTCGTGCCAGCGCCCACTCAAATCCCTCCCGCGCGATGTCGATGGACAACACGCGCTCCTGCCCTGGCTTGATGGCCCAGCCGCAGCGGTACATCATCCACAGGAACGACGGCTTGATCCACGTCATCCGATCCCGCTTGAAGGGGGCCACGAAACGGCCGGCTGCCACCGCCGCCAGCGCGATCTGCGGGGGATACGCCTGGTACACGGTGATGGTGTCGGCTGAGTAGCGGGCGCGGATCTGACGGGCGGGAACGGACACGGCTTGATCGTCACCGATCGGGACTCGACTGCGCCACCGAGATTCCGCACCCAGGCCAGCACCAGGCCGAAATGAACCTGCGGCTGCACCCGCATCCCCCCGCGAATCGAGCGCTACGCATTGTCGCCGCGGGTTCGTTGGTGCGTGGTCGCAGTGTCACACCCCGGCCGGGACTGTCAGAATCGTGGTCAAGAAGTCGGTTCGTGGAGGCGAGGAGAGGGCATGAGCGACTGGAACGACAAGATCATCGTTGAGTTTCGCGCCAACGGTGGGCAGGTCGGCGGTCAGTTCGCTGGCGCGCCGCTGCTGCTGTTGCACACGGTCGGCGCCAAGAGCGGCCAGCCTCGCGTGAACCCGATGATGTACCAGAAGGTGGACGGCGGCTACGCCGTGTTCGCGTCCAAGGGCGGTGCGCCCACCAATCCCGACTGGTACTACAACCTGCTCGCTCACCCGCAGGCCCAAGCGGAGATTGGTACGGACAAGGTCGAGTTGGTCGCCAGAGTTGCCGCCGGCGACGAGCGGGAACGGATCTGGAGCGCGCAGAAGGCCGCGTATCCAGGCTTCGCCGACTACGAGCGGAAGACCACCCGCGAGATCCCAGTCGTCGTACTGGAACCTGCGCCGTAGGCAGGGACGGTACAACCCCCATTGCCCGGCGGTGCGGGCCGCGCCGCTGATCCGGCGCGTACCGCTCATGCCGATGAGCGAGCGGTCCGGCTAGGCGGTGGCACGGGCCGTTGAGCCTCAGTGGCGGATGGTGTGGCCTGGTCAGCTCTTCCAGGCACTCAGATCAGCAGCAGGGTTTTCCCTACGGCGGTGCGGTTTTCGACTGCGGCGTGTGCTTCGGCGGCACGCTCCAACGAGAAGGTCTGCCCGATGATCGGCCGAACGACTCCCGCCGCAGCCTGGGCAATGATCTGTTCCGCCCACCGCACCGTTTCCGGCCCGAAAGCGAATAGCTGCTCGATGCCGATCACCTTTACACCCCTGTGGCGCGCCTCGGCGGGCTCGATAAGCGTGACCTCACCGCTGGAGGCGCCGTGTACCGAGAAACGGCCGCCGCGGGCCGTAACCTCGAACGCGGCCCGCCCGATCTGACCGCCGACACCATCGAACACCACATCCGGTCCCATGCCACCGGTTGCTTCGAGTACCCGCTTGGTCCAGCCCGGTTCGCAGTAGTCGACCACCGCGTCGGCGCCCAGTTCCCTGACCACATCGAGCTTCCGCGACCCGCGAGCAGCTCCGACCACCCGCGCGCCCGCCGAACGGGCGAGCTGCACCAGCAGGCTGCCCACCCCACCCGCCGCCGCTTCGACGAGAACCCAGTCACCGGCGCCGATCTTGGCGTGTTCAACCAGCCCTTGCGCCGTGCTGCCGTCGCTGTACAGGGCGGTGGCCTCCGGCAGACCCAGGCCATCCGGCACCGGAAAGAGGGCCCCGACCAGTGCCACCGCCCGCTCAGCGAAACCGCCGGTCTCTCCCGTGCTGGCCAGCACACGCCGCCCCACCCAAGCCGGATCCACCTGCGCTCCGACCCCGCTCACAAGCCCGGCTACCAGACCGCCCGGCACGTACGGCAACCGCGGTCGTTCATGCCACCTGTCGGTGCCACGCCGGATCTGCGTCTCGACGAACGTCATCCCCGCCACCGCCACATCGACCACGACCTGGCCCGGTCCGGCCACCGGATCCGAGTCCTGGCCTGGAACCAGCACCTCGGGCCCCCCGAAACGAACTACCTGGACCACTCGCATACCACCCGCTCCCATCCGTTCGCCGACGCGAACATCGAGAGCATGCAACCTCAAGTTAAGTGGAGGTCGACCGACGCATCCCCCCGACGAACCCCGGGGTCCCACCGTTGCCGCATCAAGCCGTTGTCTGAACACAACCGAAACAACCGCACATGCCGCGATCCGCATGCCTTACCGGGATCATCGTGCGTCGAGCCTGCCCGGGCGTACGTAGCCGGACAGGAGGACGAAGTTCAGCCGATGATGGCGGCGAGAGTTGGGTTCGCAGCTCGCGCGTAGTCGACGGCTGCGGCGAGCAGTCTGGCGGTTGCTGAAAAAGCTGGGACTGCAGTTTCACCTGCCAGTTCGTCGGGAGCCGGGTCGCCGACCGCTACCCGCAGACCCAGAACTGCGGGGTCGGGTCGGCTGATCAGCCGGTCCGTCGACGGCACCAGGGCTGGAGAACGACACCGAAGGCGCTGCAGGACGGGAAGACTTCGGTGGCGGCCATTGCGACGCCGCGATCTGGGCCCCGGTGACCGGCAGGGTGGGCGAGATCTGGTCGAGCAAGCGCTGCGCCAGGGTGGCGTCGATCTCGACGTCTGCGCTGATGCGAACATCGGCCGCGGTCGCCAGGTCCACGACGTCGTCGCTGGTGAATGCATCAGCTCCGAGAGTACTCAGCCGTCGCGCGAACTCCTGGACATTGATCATTTGCAGCCTCATCGTCGGATTGTTAATTATCCACCGTAACCCCCGCTTCGGTCGGCGGATCCTGCGCCCGCCTTGCGGGCCACCACTGGGGCCGACAGTCGGCGCCGACAACTGCGACCGCTGCGCGGAAGTCCGCAACTCTTCGGTGAGCTGATCGCGCGCCTGCAGGGCCGTCACGCTATGTGTTACCCATGCTGTCCCGCGACGCCCGGAAATGCCGCTCCAGGCGGGCTGGTGTTCATCGCCGGTGGTGACGCACGGTGATGTATGACTACCTCGCCTGCTTCCGCTTCCCCTGTCGTACTGACCGATCAACTCGTTGTGCGCGCCGCGGTGTCCGCTTTCCTGGGCCGTTACCGTGGCCAGACTCGCGTCCACACTGATTCCGACCTCCGGGTCTTCCTCCGCTGGTGCGCCGACCACGACCTGGACCCGCTGGCGGCGGTGCGGGTGGACATCGAGCGTTACGTGCGCTGGCTACAAGACGTCCGCCGGTACCAGCCCTCGACGGTGCCCCGCCGGCTGTCGGTCGTGGTTGGGTTCTATCGGGTCTGCGTCATCGACGCCATCCTGGAGCACTCGCCGGCCGACTACGTCCGCCGGCCCACGGTGCCGGCCGAGTCACGACCCTCGGACTGGGGCACCTGCAGTTCGAAGCCATGATCACCACCGCGCGGAAGTCCTCGAACCCGAACGACTTCGCCCTGGTCGCGCTCCTGGGCCTGCTCGGACTACGGATCTTCGAAGCCTGCGGATCGAACATCGCCGACCTCGGTGAGGAACACGGTCACCGGGTCC
>NZ_JAGPYA010000054.1:0-47400 GCF_018070245.1 Micromonospora sp. M61
GGTTTCGGTAGCGAAAAGCCGGCCGGAGACACCCTCGGGGTGCCTCCGGCCGGCTATGTCGGTTTGCGGATTTAGTTCGCCATCAGATCGGCGCCACGCCAGCTGAAATCGGGCTCCGTCGCGAACCGCTCGGTGATCTTCACGAGATCCTCCGCGTACTTGTTCGCATGGTGCCCGCAGAACACCAGCTCGCTCCCACCCGTCAGGGTGATCCGGAGCTTCCCGGCAGCATTGCAGCGGTCGCACCGTTCATCGGCGGCTGGGGGAGCCGCCGTCACGGGCGGCGGCGTGAGGGTCGGGGTCATCGCCTTCCTCCTCTGGTCGTCACCGATGAACAATCTCTTCGGTCGTTGCTCACCTATGGTGCAACACCCTTACTAGGCACTGCCTTCCCTGTGTGCCCGCGGGGGACCGAGGTCACACCTGGCAGGGACAGTGTGCCGTGCACCCAGGGTGCCACGTCAACGATCACATTCGTGCATCCGGACGATCACCATCTGGTGTTGCACACCAGGTGGTCAAAACGACACGTTCGGTTGACGAAACCCGCTCAGTCCAGGTAATCCCGGAGGACCTGCGACCGGGACGGGTGACGCAGTTTGGACATCGTCTTGGACTCGATCTGCCGGATCCGCTCCCGGGTCACCCCGTAGACCTGGCCGATCTCGTCCAGCGTCCGCGGCTGACCGTCGGTCAGGCCGAAGCGCAGGCGTACCACACCCGCCTCACGCTCGGAGAGCGTCTGCAGCACCTGCTGGAGCTGGTCCTGCAGGAGCGAGAACGAAACCGCGTCCACCGCGACCACGGCCTCGGAGTCCTCGATGAAGTCACCGAGTTGGCTGTCGCCCTCGTCGCCGATGGTCTGGTCCAGTGAGATGGGCTCCCGAGCGTACTGCTGGATCTCCAGCACCTTCTCGGGTGTGATGTCCATCTCCTTGGCCAGCTCCTCCGGAGTGGGCTCGCGGCCCAGGTCCTGGAGCAGCT
The DNA here is from genome assembly GCF_018070245.1 of Micromonospora sp. M61. Lineage (NCBI taxonomy): Bacteria > Bacillati > Actinomycetota > Actinomycetes > Micromonosporales > Micromonosporaceae > Micromonospora > Micromonospora sp. M61. Next base: position 985 of record NZ_JAGPYA010000054.1, read on the forward strand.
CACGCTGTATGCGGCCAAGCTTGTTGATGACCTCGACCATGTGCACCGGGATGCGGATGGTGCGGGCCTGGTCGGCCATCGCGCGGGTGATCGCCTGCCGGATCCACCAGGTGGCGTACGTGGAGAACTTGTAGCCCTTGGTGTAGTCGAACTTCTCCACCGCGCGGATCAGGCCGAGGTTGCCCTCCTGGATCAGGTCGAGGAACGCCATGCCACGGCCCGTGTACCTCTTGGCCAGCGACACCACCAGTCGGAGGTTTGCCTCCAGGAGGTGGTTCTTGGCCCGCTCGCCGTCGCGGGAGATCCAGCCCAGGTCACGGACCATGTCCCGGACGAGCTTCTCCTCGCCCTCGTCGGCCGCGCGCAGCCGCTCGGCGGCGTAGAGCCCGGCCTCGATCCGCTTGGCCAGCTCCACCTCCTGCTCGGCGTTGAGCAGCGGAACCTTGCCGATCTGCTTCAGGTATGCACGGACCGAGTCGGCCGAGGCGGTCAGCTCGGCGTCGCGCCGGGCCTGCTTGAGGGCCTCGGACTCCTCGTCGTCCCACTCGAAGTCGTTGTCGGTCGCCGAGGCGGCGGCGTCGGTCTCGGCGGCCTGGGCCAGCTCGGCCGGCTCCTCGACCACCACGTCCTCGATGGCGGCGGCCAGCTCCTCCGGGTCGATCTCACCCTCGGCGCCCTCGCCCTTGGCCTTGGTGCCGGCCTTGGCGCCAGCGGCGGCGACCGTGGCCTTGGTGGCCCGGGTCGACTTGGTGGCCTTCGCCGGCGTCGCACCGCCCTCGGCGGGGGTGGCCTTGCGGGCGGCCACCTTGCGCGGGGCAGGCGCGGACGGCGCGTCGTCGGAGGCGGGCGCCTGCTTCGGGGCGGGCGCCGCGGCCTTCTTGGTGGTCTTGGCAGTGGTGGCCCGGGACGCCGGCGTGGTCGAACGGGCCGCGGCGACGCGGCGGCGGGTGCTCGCCGAGCCGTCCACCACCACGGTCACTCCCGCCTCGGAGAGCGCCCGCAGAATCTTCTTGGCCTGGGCCGGAGTCACCTCGGCGGACTCGACGGTGCGCGCGAGCTGGGCCGACGTGAGCTGACCACCGGCGCTCTGCGCGTGGGCGATCAGGGTGTCGGTGAGCGAGCGAACGTCGGCGCCGGTCTGGCGGGGTTCTGTCACGAATGACCTTCCGGAGGCGAAGAGCGGGCACGGCCGGGTTGTCCGGCACAGCGTGGGGCAACCGGGCCGGGCAGTGTGGTTGAGGGACCCCCGTGTCCCGGACCGGCCGATGGTCGGCGGTCCGTGGCGCGTGGGCAGGGGTGAATTGTAACGCCGTCTGCCGCGATCTTCCTGCGCCGCACTGCTTAACGGCGGTGGGACCGCCGATTCGGCGCTGATGTGGACTTTGTAAGGATGATACTCGCGCGGGGCGCGGAACGCCCCGGTCGCGTGGAAGGGGACGTTGGGATGGACCGTTCGGCGCCGTCACCTCGGGAACTTTTGGCGGTCGCGCTGGGCGTCGCGCGCGACGCGGCGGCCACCGCGTACCGGATGCGGGTCGAGGGTGTCTCGGTGGCGGCGACCAAGAGCACTGTCACCGACGTGGTCACCGCGGCGGACCGGGCGGTCGAACGGCAGGTGCTCGACGCGCTGAAGCAGTTGCGGCCGGACGACGCGGTGCTCGGCGAAGAATACGGCATTCGGGACACCGGGCCGGTCGCGCCGGGCGGGGTGCGCTGGATCATCGACCCGATCGACGGCACCGTCAACTACCTCTACGGGCTGCCGTACAGCGCGGTGTCGCTGGCCGCCGAGGTGGACGGGGTGGTGGTCGCCGGCGTGGTGCGCAACGTGAGCACCGGCGAGGAGTGGACGGCCACGGTCGGGGGCGGGGCCTGGCGCGACGGTGTCCGGTTGCGCTGCTCCGGCGAGACTGACCTGGGGCAGGCGTTGGTCGGCACCGGCTTCGGCTACGACGCCGGACGCCGCACGCACCAGGCCCAGGTGGTGGCTGGGCTGATCGCACACGTCCGGGACATCCGTCGGCTCGGTGCCGCCGCGCTGGATCTCTGCCTGGTCGCGGAGGGTCGGCTCGACGCGTACTTCGAGAAGGGCCTCGCGGCCTGGGACCTGGCGGCCGGCGGGCTGGTGGCCGCCGAGGCGGGCGTGCGTGTCGCCGGCCTGGCCGGTGGGCCGCCGGGGCCCGATCTGGTGGTCGCGGCCCCGCCCGCGCTCTTCGGGCCGCTGCACGACCGGCTGGCCGAGCTGGATGCCGCTGGCGGGCCCTGAGCGGCCGTCAGGGCGGTCAGGCCGTCACTTGGCGACGGGGGACGGGCAGGAGCCCTTGGGTGCCCGTGGCGCGCCGATGTCGCCGAGGGACTGGTTGACCTCGGTCGTGGTGGCGAGCTGCTGGAAGCCGTTGCCCAGCACCACGTCCACGACGTCGTCGGTGCGCTTCGGGTCGTAGCCCGGCACGGCGTTGTTGAGGAAGTACGCCTGCAGCAGGTGCGCGGAGCCGACGCCCTTCGGGCCGTAGCGCAGCACTGCCACGTCGTCGATCTCCTTGGGGTCGTTGCCGACCTTCTTCACCTGGAACTTGCGGTTGCGGAAGTCGTCCGCGACGCTGCCGGCCCGGCCGGGCTCTTCGGTCGTGTTGAACACGTTGATCTTGACGTCCTTGGGCTCGTGCAGTGTCACGTCGGCCAGCGGCCAACCCTCCGGGCAGCCCTCGGCCGTGCCCGCCTTCCCCTGGGTGTCCCGGATGATCGCGGTGACCACGAACGCCAGGGCCAGCACCCCGAGCAGGCCGACGACGACGAGTGCTCGCACTCGCGCAAAACTCATCTGGGCACTCCCGGGACCTCAGGTGGGTGGCGGCAGCCGGCAACGATCAGACTGGCCGCCGGCCGTCGAATACGCCGCTGAGGTTAACGGTTGTCCGGCCGTCGCGTGGAAACAGCCCGACATGCCGGCGCGCCGACCGCGAACCGGGTACTACTACCCCTATCTTCGTGTCGCCTGAATCACATTGGGAACAACTTCGCGTGCGGGGGCGTACATCTCAGCCGCAAGGGCGGTATACATGCCTCGCCCAAGGGGGGGTAAGGTTCCGCGCTCGCAGGGGAGTCGCCCCAGCGAGCTCGACCCGTTCGGTCCTCGGGTCGGGTGCCCGACACAAGTGGTGGCCGGCCAGCGGAACCGAAACAGCGTCGTCCGGCGTTACAACCGGAAGCGACAACATCGATATGGGAGAGTGAAACCGATGGCCACCGACTACGACGCCCCGCGTCGCGACGAGGTCGACCTCGGCGAGGACAGCCTGGAAGAGCTCAAGGCACGGCGCGTCGACTCACAGTCGGGCGCGGTGGACGTCGACGAGGCCGAGGTGGCCGAGAGCTTCGAGCTGCCCGGTGCCGATCTGGCCGACGAGGAGCTCACGGTCAAGGTGCTTCCGATGCAGCAGGACGAGTTCCGGTGCGCCCGCTGCTTCCTGGTACATCACCGTAGCCAGCTGGCAGTCGAGCGTAACGGCGAGTTGATCTGCCGCGAGTGCGTCTGACAACCACGACACCGGCGGCGGCCTCCTGAACGGGGCCGCCGCTGCTGGTGTAGGCGTGCGCCGGTAGTGGGTACCTGCTTGACTCGTAGCGGGTAGCCACAGCACCGGGAGGTCCGATGAGCGATCGAGGCGGCACCACCGACGATGGCACGGGCAGCGTTGGTGCCACCGGCGGCACGGACGACCTCGGCGCCACCGTCGCGGCGTTGACCGCGGACGACCTCGCTCCGGCCCGTCGCCGCCAACTGCTGACCCGGATGGTCGGGCAGGCCCGCGCCCGGGGCATCTCCGACCTGTTCAAGCCCCGTGCCGCCGTGCGCTGGATGGTCGACACCGTCACCGAGGTCGCCCCGCACATCCCGGTGCGGGACCTGGCCACCCTGCGCCGCCATTTCCCCGGCCTGGACGACGCCGCGCTGGCCGACCGGCTCATCCGCAACGCGTCCCGGGCCACCGCCGCGATCGGCGCGGCCGGCGGGGGAGTCGCCGCCGTCGAGTGGACGGTCGCCCCGACCCTGCTCTCCGCGCCGGTGCTGCTCGCCGCCGAGACCGTCGCCGTGGTGTCGGTGGAACTGAAACTGGTCGGTGAGCTGCACGAGGTCCACGGCGTGGCGCTACCGGAGGGCGGCAGCCAACGGGCGGTCGCCCTGGTGCACTCCTGGGCCACCCAGCGTGGGGTCAACCCGATGGTGCCCGGCGTGGGGGTGGGCGCGGTGCTCGGCACCGCGGCCCGCAAGGAACTGCGGGACATGCTGCTGCGGCGTTTCGGTCGCAACCTCACCACGCTCGGGCCGTTCCTGACCGGCGCGGCTGTGGCCAGCTTCCTCAACCGCCGGGCCACCCAGCAGATGGCCGAGCAGCTTCAGGTGGACCTGCGCCGGCGGGGCATCGCCCGACCCGCGCCACCGGCGGCATTGCCCGGCCCACCGACCGGCACCTGACCGGGTCGGCGGCGTCGGATCAGCCCTGCTCACCCGTGGTGGGTCGGGAGAGCGCCAGAGCGTCCCGCTCGGCCAGCACCGCCTCCGCCAGCTCGACGGGGTGCCGCGTGCTCACCACCCAGAACGGGGTCGGATCGGCCGGGTCGTCGAGCACCACCTGCACGGCGCCGCCGATCCACGGCCGCTGCACCACGAAGGCGAGCGGGTCCGCGCCGACCCCGAGCACCTCACGGCGGCCGGCCACGTCCAGCGGCACCACGTCGGCCACGAAGCGGACCGGCAGGCGGGCGTCGTCCACCCGCAGCTCGGAGTCGGCGACCCCGATCCGGATCCGGCCGAGCCACCACAACCCTGCCGCGGTGAGGGGCAGCAGCACGACGAACGGCAGCCAGGCGCGCACGCCGGCGGCGCCCATCCAGATCTCGACGGCCAGCAGCGCGGCGGCCACCAGCCCGCCCAGCCACAACCACCAGGGCAGATCCAACCGTTCGGCGTACGCCGGGCGGGCGTCGACCGGCGGCTGATCGGCGGAGGGAGAGGGCGACATGCTCACTCCTGCGAGGGTACGGCGCACGGCGGCTCGGCGAACCGGCAGGATGGCAGGGTCACCCCGAGAACCGGACGGAAGAGGGGACCCGTGACCGACGTCGTACCCGTGCCCGTGCAGCTGCTCGACTCCGAGCTGCCGCTGCCCACGTACGCCCATCCCGGCGACGCCGGGGCCGACCTGGTGGCGGCCGCGGACGTGGAACTTCCGCCCGGTGGCCGTGCCCTGGTGCCCACCGGCGTGGCCATCGCGCTGCCGGAGGGGTACGTGGGTCTGGTCCATCCCCGTTCCGGTCTGGCGGCCAGGCTCGGCGTGACGGTGCTCAACGCGCCCGGTACGGTCGACGCCGGCTACCGGGGTGAGATCCTGGTCAACCTGATCAATCATGATCGGGATGTGCCGGCGAAGATCTCCCGCGGCGACCGGATCGCGCAGCTCGTGGTCCAGCAGGTCGCACGGGTGCGGTTCGAGCCGGTGGTCGAGCTGCCCACGTCCCGGCGTGGGGTCGGCGGGCACGGGTCGACCGGCGGGCACGCCGGGCTGGTGCCGTCGCCGACGGGCCAGGACCGGGTCGAGCGGCGGCCAGATGAGCCGGGCCGCGGGCAGACGGAAGAGGTGGCAGGGTGAGTGTGAACAGCGGAGGGCAGGCGCAGTGATCTTCTCCCGAAAGCGGGCCGACGCCGAGCGGCAGACCCGTGACGAGCGGGCCACCCAGGTCCCCGACCAGGGCGATGCGGCGCCGACGTTGGAGCGCGGCCCGTACGACATCTCCGAGAGCTACGACGACGTGCAGCGACTCGACCTGGGCAGCCTGCACATCCCGGCGATCGCCGACGTCGAGGTGCGGGTGCAGGCCGACCCGCAGGGTGTGGTCCAGCAGGTGGTGCTGGTGCATGGCGACAACGCACTCCAGCTGGGCGTCTTCGCCGCCCCCCGGTCCGAGGGGATCTGGGGCGAGGTGCGCGAGGAGATCCGGCAGTCCCTGCTGCGCGACGGCGCGAGCGCTCAGGAGGTCGAGGGCGAGTACGGCCCGGAGCTGCACGCCCAGGTGAACACCCCGGACGGCCCGACGAACCTGCGGTTCGTCGGCATCGACGGGCCGCGCTGGATGGTCCGCGGCGTGTTCCAGGGCCCGGTGGCCACCAACCCGGCCGTGGCCGGGCCGCTGGTGGAGTGCCTGGACGGCCTGGTGGTCGACCGTGGCCAGGAGGCCAAGCCGGTCCGTGAGCCGCTGCCGCTGCGGCTGCCCCGCGAGATCGCCGACCAGGCCGAGGCCGAGGCGGGCGCCGCCGCCGCCGAGCCGCGCCAGGTCTGACCCGCGCGCACCGGCCCGCCGGAACCAGCCCCGTCGGCGTACGCTGGCGGCACGGTTCCGGCGCCGCCGGTGCCGGCCGGGGACGGCGAGCGTGGAGAGGGTGACGCGGAGGTCATGACGACCGACGAGGGCCGGGTGTCGCTGCGGCGCATCCTGCAACGGTTCACCGCCAGCGAGGCCGAGATAGACGCGCAGGAGCTGCGGCGCGAGAGCGCCCAGTGCGGCGGGATCCCGGCACAGCAGTGCTCCCGGGGTCAGCTGGTGTCGGTCGCCGGTCGGCTGCGCACGGTGGTCTATACGCCGCGCACCAACCTGCCCACCCTGGAGGCCGACCTGTATGACGGCAGCGACGTGGTCACCCTGGTCTGGTTGGGTCGACGGCACATCGCCGGGATCGAGCCGGGCCGGCACCTGACCGCCCGTGGCCGGGTGGCGGTGCGCGACGAGCGCAAGGTGATCTACAACCCCTACTACGAGCTGGACTCGCCGAAGTGACGGCGTTGCGGACGGAAGGCCGGCGATGACGACGGGACAGCACCGGGCGGCGCAGCCGGACACCGGCCCTCCGGAGGAGGAGCCGCTGCCGACGATCGCCGAGCAGATGGCCGACCAGCTCGGCGGCTGGCGGGGCCTGGTCGAGTCGAGCATCCCGGTCGTGGTCTTCGTTCTCGCCAACGTCATCGGCGAGCTGCGACCGGCGGTGATCGCCTCGGTCTCCGTCGCGCTGCTGATCGCCGGGCTGCGGCTGGCCCAGCGTCGGCCGATCCGGCATGCCATCAACGGGCTGTTCGGCGTCGGCGTCGGCGCGGCCATCGCCTGGCGCACCGGCGACGAGCGCGATTTCTACCTTCCCGGCATCCTCTACGGCATTGGGTACGGTGTCGCCCTGCTGATCTCGGCGGCGATCCGGCAGCCGCTGGTGGGCTGGATCTGGTCGGTGCTGGTCGCCAAGGGCCGCTCGGAATGGCGCACCGACCCGAAGCTGGTGCGCACCTTCACCCAGCTCACCGTGCTGTGGGGCGTGGTCTGGCTGGCCAAGGTGGGCGTGCAGGCCGGGCTCTACCTGGCCCACCAGGACACCGCGCTGGGCGTGGCCCGGCTGGCGCTGGGCTACCCGCCGTACGCGCTGCTGCTGCTGATCACGGTCTGGACGGTGCGCCGGGTCACCCGGGAGTCGTCGCCGACCCCGCTGCCCGGCGGCTGACCGAACGGTCCGTCGGCTCAGCGTGAGCTGCGGGTCCGCTCGACGCTGTCCGGCCCGAGGATCACCGCACGGACCTGGTCCTCCACCTCGGCGGTGCAGACGAAGATCAGCTCGTCGCCGGCCTCGATCGGGTCGTCCGGGCTGGGCACCAGGACCCGCTTGCCGCGCAGGATCGCCACCAGCGCGGAGTCGCGGGGCAGCGGCACGGCGTGGATCGGCTGACCGACGTAGGGCGCGGTCGGCGGCAGGGTGATCTCGACCAGGTTCGCCTCACCCTGGCGGAAGGTCATCAGCCGGACCAGGTCGCCGACGGTGACGGCCTCCTCGACCAGCGCGGCCATCACCCGCGGCTTGCTCACCGCGACGTCGACGCCCCACTGTTCGGTGAACAGCCACTCGTTCTCGGCCCGGTTGACCCGGGCCACCACGCGCGGCACCGCGAACTCGGTCTTGGCCAGCAGCGACAGCACCAGGTTGGTCTTGTCGTCGCCGGTCGCCGCGACCACCACGTCGCACCCGGCGATGTTGGCCTCCTCCAGGCTGGCCACCTCGCACGCGTCGGCGAGCACCCACTCGGCCGCCGGCACCCGGTCCGGGCGCAGCATCTTGGGTTGGCGTTCGATCAGCATCACCTGGTGGCCGTTGTCGATCAGCTCCTGGGCGATCGAGCGGCCCACGTTGCCCGCGCCCGCGATGGCGACCCGCATGGCTCAGTGCCCCCCTTCCGGCGGCGCCGCCGCCACCGACGTGACCGTCGCCACGATGTCATCGCTGACCAGCATGAACACCTGGTCACCCTCCTGTACGACGGTGGAGCCGGTGGGCAGCGTGCCGATGCCGAAGCGGATCAGGTAGGCGACCCGTGCGCCGGACGCCTCCTCCAGTGTGCGCAACGACCGGCCGATCCAGTCCTTGTGGACCGGCACCTCGACGATCGACACGGTGCTCGTGGGGTCGCGGAAGATCTCCACGTTGCCCTCCGGCACCAGGTGCCGCAGCATCCGGTCGGCAGTCCAGCGCACTGTCGCGACGGTGGGGATGCCCAGCCGCTCGTAGACCTGCGCCCGGCGCTGGTCGTAGATGCGGGCGGCGACCCGGGACACGCCGAACGTCTCGCGGGCCAGCCGCGCCGAAATGATGTTGGAGTTGTCGCCGCTCGACACCGCCGCGAAGGCGTCCGCGCGCTCGATGCCGGCCTGTCGGAGAACTTCGCCGTCGAAGCCGGCCCCGGTCACCGTGATCCCGGCGAAGTCGGGGCCGAGCCGGCGGAACGCGTCGGCGTCCTGGTCGATCACCGCCACCGAGTGTCCTCGGGACTCCAGGCTGTGGGCGAGGGTCGACCCGACCCGGCCACATCCCATGATCACGACGTGCACGCTGTCCCTCCCAAGGTGCGTACCGCCCCCGCTTCCGGTGGCCTCCGAGTGCGAGCCTGCCACGTCCGGGTGGGAAGCGGGGACCGACCGTACCCCGTCGTCGTGAGCAGCCGTGATCGCCCACCCCCGCGCCCCCGCCGTGGTGGTCGTACCCTTGGCGTTCGTGGCCAGTCCCACCTCGCTGCTGAAGCGGCTCCTCCTCGGTCGACCGTTCCGGTCCGACCGGCTTCAGCACACCCTCCTGCCGAAGCGCATCGCGCTGCCCGTGTTCGCGTCCGACGCGCTGTCCAGCGTCGCGTACGCGCCCGACGAGATCCTGCTCACCCTCTCCATCGCCGGCGCCTCGGCGTTCCTGTTCTCTCCATGGATCGCGCTGGCAGTGGTCGTGGTGATGCTCACCGTGGTGGCCAGCTACCGGCAGAACGTGTACGCCTACCCGTCCGGCGGTGGCGACTACGAGGTGGCCACTGTCAACCTGGGCCCGAAGTTCGGCGTCGGGGTGGCCAGTGCGCTGCTGGTCGACTACGTGCTCACGGTGGCGGTGTCGGTCTCCTCCGGGGTGGCCAACCTCGGCTCGGTGGTGCCGTTCGTGGCCACCCACAAGGTCCTGATCGCGGTGATCGCGGTGGTGCTGCTGACCGCTGTCAACCTGCGCGGGCTGCGCGAGTCGGGCACGGCGTTCGCCATCCCCACCTACGGTTTCGTGATCGTGATGCTCGGGATGCTGCTCACCGGGCTGTTCCGGGTCTTCGTGCTGGGCGACGACCTCCGTGCACCGAGCGCCGACCTGGTGATCCAGGCCGAGCACAGCGTGACCGGGTTCGCGCTCATCTTCCTGCTGCTGCGGACGTTCAGCTCGGGCGCCGCCGCGCTCACCGGCGTGGAGGCGATCTCCAACGGTGTGCCGGCGTTCAAGGCCCCGAAGAGCCGCAATGCCGCCACCACCCTGTTGCTGCTCGGCGCCATCTCGGTGAGCATGCTGGTCGGGATCATCTGGCTGGCCCGGCTGACCCACCTGCAGTTTGTCGAGGACCCGGCCCTGCAGATCGTCTCCGGCCCTGAGGGGTACGTGCAGAAGACCGTCACCACCCAGCTCGGTGAGACGGTCTTCGGTTCCGGGTCGATCCTGCTCTACGTGCTGGCCGGGGTGACCGCCCTGATCCTGTTCCTGGCCGCGAACACCGCGTTCAACGGGTTCCCGGTGCTCGGCTCGATCCTCGCGCAGGACCGCTACCTGCCCCGCCAGTTCCACACCCGCGGCGACCGGCTGGCGTTCTCCAACGGCATCACCTTCCTGGCCCTCTTCGCGATCGTGCTGATCGTCGGCTTCCAGGCCGAGGTGACGAAGCTGATCCAGCTCTACATCGTCGGGGTCTTCGTCTCGTTCACCGTCTCCCAGGCCGGCATGATCCGGCACTGGAACCGGCACCTGCGGACCGAGCGGGACCCGGAGGCACGCCGCAAGATGTACCGGTCCCGGGCGATCAACACGTTCGGCATGGGCCTGACCGGCACGGTGCTGGTGATCGTCCTGGTCACGAAGTTCCTGCTCGGCGCCTGGATCGCGATCGCCGCGATGGCGGTGATCTACGTGCTGATGCTGGCCATCCGCCGGCACTACGACCGTATCGCCGTCGAGCTGACCCCGCCGGACGAGGGCCGGGCCACGCTGCCCGCCCGCAACCACGCGATCGTGCTGGTCAGCAAACTGCACCAGCCGACACTGCGGGCCATCGCCTACGCCCGGGCCACCCGGCCGGACACGCTGACCGCAGTGACCGTCAACGTGGACGACAAGGACACCCGGGATCTGCAGGCCGACTGGGAGCGGCGGGAAATGGCCATCCCGCTCACCGTGATCGACTCGCCGTACCGGGAGATCACCCGCCCGATCCTGGACTTCGTCGCCTCCACCCGCCGCAAGTCACCCCGCGACGTGGTCACCGTCTTCATCCCGGAGTACGTGGTCGGCCGCTGGTGGGAGAACCTGCTGCACAACCAGAGCGCCCTGCGCCTCAAGGGCCGACTGCTCTTCGAACCGGGGGTGATGGTGGTCAGCGTGCCGTGGCAGCTCGCGTCGACAGCGAGCAAGAACCTGGACCGGCTGGACGCCACACTGTCCCGGACACCGGCACGGGGGCCGCGCGGCACCGTGCCGCCGCTGGTCTCCGCACCGCCGGTGGTTTCTCCGCCGCCGCCCGGTGAGGGCGGCCCGGCGGACCGCGCAACGGAAGGAAACGGCCGTGACTGAGTCGGGCGGGCAGCTAACCGCGACAACCCCGGTGCCACCGGCACCCGAGCGTGGGCTGGCCGAGGCGGAACGGGTCGAGCTGACCGTCGACGCGGTCGCCCCCGGCGGGCACTGCGTGGCACGGGTGGACGGGCAGGTCGTCTTCGTCCGGCACGCGCTGCCCGGTGAACGGGTCATCGCCGAGGTCACCGAGGTGCACCGGGGGTTCGTCCGGGCCGACGCGGTGACGGTGCTGGACCCCTCACCGGACCGGGTCGAGCCGCCCTGCCCGTACGCCAGGCCGGGCGCGTGTGGCGGCTGCGACCTGCAACACGTCGCCCCGGACGCGCAACTGGCCTGGAAGACCTCAGTGGTGCGCGAGCAGCTAGTCCGCCTCGGCGGGCTGACCGACGCCGAGCTGGACAAGCTCGGCGTCCGGGTCGAGGCGCTGCCCGGCGGGCTGCTCGGCTGGCGCTCCCGGGTCCGGTACGCCGTGGACGCCGCGGACCGGGCCGGTCTGCTCAAGCACCGGTCGCACGAGGTGGTGCCGATCGACCGCTGCCGGATCGCCCACCCGGCCATCCAGCAGCTGCCGGTGCTCACCGAGCGCTGGCCGGCCGCCGAGGCGGTCGAGACGATCGCCAGCACCGGCGGGGACGTGACCGTCACGGAGATCCGCGACGGGGTGCCCACCCTGGTGAGCGGGCCGACCGAGGTCCGCGAGGTGGCCGCCGGACGGGACTGGGCGCTGCCCGCGTCCGCGTTCTGGCAGGTGCACCCGGCCGCGGCGGACACCCTCTGCGCGGCGGTGCTGGACCTGCTGGATCCACAGCCGGGCGAGACCGGATGGGACCTCTACGGCGGCGCTGGGCTGTTCGCCGCGGCCCTCGCCGGACGGGTCGGCGACGCCCGGATCACCCTGGTCGAGTCGAGCCGGGACGGGGTGGACGCGGCCCGGGCCAACCTGGCCGACCTGCCCCAGGTCGAGGTGGTCGCCGCCCGGGTGGAGACCGCGCTGACCCGCCGACGGATCACCGGCCCGGTCGACGTGGTGGTGCTCGACCCGCCGCGCTCCGGCGCGGGCGCCCAGGTGGTGCGTGACATCGTCGCCGCCGGCCCGCGAGCGGTCGCGTACGTGGCCTGTGACCCGGCGGCCTTCGCCCGGGACGTACGCACCTTCACCGAGCTCGGTTGGCGGCTGGCGGCGCTGCGGGGCTTCGACCTGTTCCCGATGACACAGCACGTCGAGCAGGTGGGGCTGCTGCTCCCGCCGCGGATCGCGCTCTGACCAGGGGCTCAGCCGACCCGCACGGCCCGGGCCTCTCGGCCCAGGCTGCGGAGTACCGGGCGGCCGATAGACTCTCCGGTCATGAGTGTTGAAGAGGACACGGCCAACCACGGCCGGCTGCTGGGGACGGTACGCGGTCCGCAGGACGTCAAGCGGATGTCGGGCGAGGAGCTGGACGTCCTCGCCGCCGAGATCCGGGACTTCCTGATCGCCAAGGTCTCCCGCACCGGCGGGCACGTCGGGCCCAACCTCGGTGTGGTCGAGCTGACGCTGGCCATGCACCGCGTCTTCGACTCGCCCCGGGACCGGCTCCTGTTCGACACCGGCCACCAGGCGTACGTGCACAAGATCCTCACCGGGCGCCAGGCCGGCTTCGACAAGCTCCGTCAGCGCGGTGGCCTCTCCGGCTACCCCAGCCAGGCGGAGAGCGAGCACGACCTCATCGAGAACTCGCACGCCTCCACCGCGCTCTCCTACGCCGACGGCCTCGCCAAGGCGTACGCGCTGCGTGGTGAGGCCCGCAGCGTCGTGGCCGTGGTCGGCGACGGCGCGCTCACCGGTGGCATGTGCTGGGAGGCGCTGAACAACATCGCCACCGCCGGCAACTCCCTCGTGATCGTGGTCAACGACAACGGCCGGTCCTACTCGCCGACCATCGGCGGGCTGGCCGACCACCTCTCCTCGCTGCGGCTCAACCCCGGCTACGAGAAGGTCCTCGACACCGTCAAGGACGCCCTCGGCTCCACGCCGCTGGTCGGCAAGCCGATGTACGAGGTGCTGCACGCGGTCAAGAAGGGCATCAAGGACGCGGTCGCCCCGCAGGCCATGTTCGAGGACCTGGGCATCAAGTACGTGGGTCCGGTGGACGGGCACGACGTGGCAGCCGTCGAGGCGGCGCTGCGCGCGGCGAAGAACTTCGGCGGCCCGGTGATCGTGCACGCGGTCACCCGCAAGGGCTACGGCTACCGCCCGGCCGAGGAGGACGAGGCGGACTGCCTGCACGGCCCGAGCAGCGCCTTCGACGTCGAGACCGGCGCGCTGCTGGCCGCCCCGTCGGTGAAGTGGACGCACGTCTTCGCCGACGAGCTGCTGGCCGTCGCCGACGAGCGGCCGGACGTGGTGGGCATCACCGCCGCGATGGCCGAGCCGACCGGCATCGCCAAGCTGGCTCGCAAGTACCCCGAGCGGGTGTACGACGTGGGCATCGCCGAGCAGCACGCCGCCACCTCGGCGGCCGGGTTGGCGCTCGGCGGTCTGCACCCGGTGGTCGCGGTCTACGCCACCTTCCTCAACCGCGCCTTCGACCAGGTCCTGCTGGACGTGGCGATGCACAAACTGCCGGTGACCTTCGTGTTGGACCGGGCGGGCATCACCGGCCCGGACGGCCCCAGCCACTACGGCATCTGGGACATGTCGGTCTTCGGGGTGGTGCCCGGGCTGCGGATCGCCGCTCCCCGTGACGCCGCCACGCTGCGGGAGGAGCTGCGCGAGGCGGTGGCCGTCGACGACGGCCCCACCGTGGTGCGCTTCCCGACCGGCGCGGTCGCCGCGGACCTGCCGGCGCTGCGCCGGGTGGGCCCGGTCGACGTGTTGGCCGAGTCGGCGCGTACCGACGTGCTGCTGGTCGCTGTCGGCTCGTTCGGCCAGCTGGGCATGGAGGTGGCCGCCCGGGTCGCCGAGCAGGGCTACGGCGTCACCGTCGTCGACCCCCGCTGGGTGCGTCCGGTCCCGGCGGAGCTGGTCGACCTGGCCGCCCGCCACCGGCTCGTGGTCAGCGTCGAGGACGGCGTCCGGGTCGGCGGGGTGGGCGACGCGCTCGCCCAGGCCATGCGCGACGCCGACGTCCGGGTGCCGCTCAAGGACCTGGGCGTACCGGCCGAGTGGCACCCGCACGGCACCCGCGCGCAGATCCTTGCGGACCTGGGCCTGACCGCCCAGGACGTGGCGCGCAACGTGACTGGCTGGATCTCCGGCCTGGACGCCACCCCGGACCGCCTCACCCCCAGCGACGCGGCCGCGCAGAACTGACGAAACGAGGACGGCGGGCACCCCCTCCCGGGGACGCCCGCCGTCGTCGTTCGCACGAGCGGGGTCAGTTGGTTGGCTTCACCGAGCGGTAGTGGGTCTTGTCGGTGTTGGCGAGGCTGTAGGTCTGGGAACGGGACGGGCCGGGGATGACCGCGAGGCCGGGGCGTTCGACCAGCAGGGGAGTGCCCGGCGGAACGGACAGGGAGCTGTCCCGGGTGGCTCGCCAGCTCAGCACCACGAGCGGCTGGCCGGGCACCGGCAACTGGTACGCCTGCAACGGGGTGGCCCGGTCGGCGGGTGAGACGACGGGCGCGCTGCCGTCGGCCGGTCGGTAGACCACAGCGGTCATCGCGCCGGCGTCGGTGTCCCAGCTGAGCTGCTGCAACTCGGCTGCCTCACCACCGCCGAGGGCGACCTCGCCGAGCGAGCGGACGGTTAGTTTCGCCATCGGCCAGGACGTCGGCACCGAGCGCGGTGCGTCCCGGTCGCCGATCCGGCGGGGGATGCTGCCGAACGGGCCCCGGTCACCGCCCAGCACGCAGGTGTCCAGCCCGGTGAGCGCCCTCCGGCCGGTGCCGGACTCGTCGCGGACCAGCGGATAGCGCGGGTCGACGGTGCCGGTGCCCAGGTCGAGCAGCCGGTCCGCGGCCCGCCCGCGGGGCAGCGACTCGGTGGTCCGCAGGGTCGCTGTCACTCCGACCGCCGTGCAGGACGGCACGTCGACCGGCGCGCTGAGGCCGTCCGTGACGGGCAACGTCCGATCCTGTGGCCCGACCAGCGTCTGCACCCGCGCCGAGACCAGGTAGCGGCGGCCGGCGGCGGTCTGCACCGGCAGAACGTCGGAGTAGACGAGGTAGCCCGGGTCGGTGTACTCGGTGGCGCGGGTCACCGCGTACCGGTCGCCGTCACGGGTGAGTTGCAGCAGCCAGGAGGCGCTCTCGCCGGGCACGTCGGCGGCCACGAGTGCCACCGGCGCGCCGTCGACCCGGCCGGAGAAGAGGATGCCGGACGAGGGCAGGTGCGCGCGGTCATCGGCCGGTGACCGCCAGTCGCGGACCGTCCTGGTGACCGCTGCCGTCGCCGTGGCGTCCCCCGAGAGGTCGCCCCGGGGCGGCCACACGACCAACGCGCCGTCCAGGCTGTCGTAGCCGACCCGCAGATCCTGCGGCTTCCTCTCGGCCACCGGACCGCAGGCCGTGGCGGCCAGCAGCCCGGTGAGCAGGACGGGAAGCGCCCTGCCGTGCCGACGGCCTGGAGTCACCTGGTCCGCCCCCGATCGCCTCGCCGTCGCTGTCGGAAAGCGCCATAGTACGAGATGTCCGGTGCGGGACCCCAGGTGGTCGCCGTCAGGCCCACCACAATGGACGTCACCGGGGCTTTAGTGCGTTTTCGTTGCTCAGGTAGACTCCGCCGACTGTGACGCCTGCCGAGTCCCGCGCCCTGCCCGCGCCGCACCCGGAGGCCGCAACCGGCCCCGACGAGATGGTGAGCTACCGCACACCGGGCGGCCTCTTCGCCGCCACCGCCCCCGCCGAAGCCCCGGCCGAGCCCGAAGCACCGACGGACCCGGACGCGCCGTCCGAGCCCGCGACGCCGTCCGAGCCCGCAGCGCCAGCGGCCCCGCACGCGCCGGCGGAGGACGTGGCGGTGGCCGACGGCGCGGAGGTCGTACCGACGCGGGCGCGGTGGCGTCGCTGGACCCGGCGTCGGCAACACCTCGCGGTGGGTGGCCTGTTCCTGCTCGCCGCGCTCTGGGTGACCAGTCGGATCTGGCTGGACCCGTCCGGTCGGGTGGCCTCGCTCTACACCGGTGACCCGGCCCAGGTGCAGTTCTTCCTCGCCCACTCGGTGCGCGTGGTGCTGCACGGCGAGTACCCGTTCTACACCGAGCAGTTCAACTACCCCGACGGCGTCAACCTGATGGCCAACACGGCCGTGCTGGCGCTGGGCATCCCGATGGTCCCGGTGACGCTGCTCTTCGGGCCGGCGGTCTCCTTCGTGGTGCTGGTGACACTGGGCCTCGCCGGCACCGCCATGGCCTGGTACCTCATGCTCTCCCGCCACCTGGTGCGTACGCCGCTGGCGGCGGCGGTCGGCGGCTGGTTCTGCGGCTTCTCACCCGCGATGCTGTCGCATGCCAGCTGGCACCCGAACATCATCAGCCAGTTCCTGCTGCCGTTCATCGTCTGGCGGGTGCTGGTGCTCACCCGGTCCCGTCGGCCGGTCCGGGACGGGGCGCTGCTCGCCCTGCTGGTCACCGTGCAGGCGTTCATCAATGAGGAGATCCTGCTCTTCACTGCGCTGGCCTGCGGGGTGTTCCTGCTGGCCGTGCTCGCGCAGGAACCCGCCCGCTGGTCGGCGGCCTGGCGACCGCTCGGAATCGGCGTGGTGACCTGCGCGCTGCTGGCCGGGGCGCTGCTGGCGTACCCCCTGTATGTGCAGTTCGCCGGGCCGATGGCCTACCACGGGCTCAGCGACGCCGTGAAGGACTACGGCAACGACATCGCCGCCTTCTTCGCCCCCGGCTCGCCCACCCTGGGCGGCAACCAGCGAGCCAACATCAACCTGGCGCCGAACTACTCGGAGGAGAACGCGTTCTTCGGCTGGAGCCTGTCCATGCTCGCCATCGGCATCGTGGTCTGGCTGCGCCGGGAGCTGATCGTCCGGGCGCTCGCGGTGACCGGCCTGTTCTTCGCCGTCCTGTCGCTCGGTGAGCGGGTCTCCTGGTGGGACCGTGAGCTGGTCAGCGGGCCGTGGCAGTTGCTGGTCCACCTGCCGTTGCTGGACGCGGTGGTGCCGACCCGGTTCGGTCTGATCACCAGTGTGGTGATCGGTCTGCTGCTCGCGCTCGCCGTCGAGCGGGCCTGGGCGTTGCGACCGGCCGACCGGCGCACCGTGCGGACGCTCACCGCGGCGGGCCTGGCGTTCGCGCTGCTGCCGATCGCTCCGATGCCGCTGCGGATGGTCTCCCGACCGCCGGTGCCGGACTTCATCACGGCCGACCGCTGGCGGGCGTACGTCGGGCCGGACCAGACGCTGGTGCCGATCCCGGTGCCCAGTATGGGTAACACGCACGGCATGCGCTGGGCGGCGACCACCAACCTCGACTTCAAGATCCCCGGCGGTTACTTCCTCGCCCCGCGCAACGGCAACACCGGTGACGCGGGTCGGTTCGGTGGCCGACCCAGCGGGGTGGGTCAGATGCTGGAGGAGGTGGCGACCACCGGGCGGATGCCGAAGCTCGACGACCGGCAACGCCGCCGCTTCGCCGACGAACTGCGTCACTGGCGGGCCGCGATCCTTGTGCTGCCGCTCCGTCAGCAGAACGCCGAGCCGTTGCGGCGTACCGTCGAGGACCTGGTCGGCCCCGGCCGCCAGGAGCTGGACGTCTGGGTGTGGGACGTCCGGGCGCTGACCGACCGTTCGGTCTGATGACCACCGGGACGACGTCCCCGGCCACCTCGCCCTCGGCGGTGGTGCCGACGTCCCGTCCGGTCTGGCTGCGGGACCTGCTGGTGGTGGTCGGCTATCTGGGCCTGGCCGCGGTGCTGACCAGCGCCCAGTGGGGCCAGCCGGGGCGGCTGTTCCACCAGGCGGGCGACCAGATCCTCTTCGAGTGGATGCTGGCCCACGCGGCGCACGCCGTGGTCGCGGGGGACAACCCCCTCCACAGTGCCGGGTTGAACGCGCCCGACGGGGTCAACCTGATGGCGAACACCTCGGTGCTCGGCCTGGGTGTCCCGTTGACCCCGGTCACCCTGCTCCTCGGCTCGCAGGTGGCGTTCTGCGTGGCGGTCGTCTGCTGCCTCGCCGGCACGGCCGCCGCCTGGTACGCGCTGCTGCGCCGCCGGCTGGTCACCACTCGTTCCGCCGCCGCGGTCGGTGGGCTGATCTGCGGCTTCGCCCCGGGAATGATCGCCCAGGCGGGCGCGCACCTGCACATCGCCGCGCAGTTCCTGGTGCCCCCGATCCTCGCCCTGGTGTTCCGGCCCGCCGTGGACCCGGCGCACCGGCTCGTCGGCGTGTGGCGGCCCGGCATCGTCCTCGGGCTGCTGCTGGTCTGGCAGGTCTTCATCGGTGAGGAGGTGCTGGTCTTCCTGGCGCTCGCGGCGGGGGTGTTCGCGCTGGGCTACGCGCTCGCCGACCGGGTGGCCGCCCGGCAACTCGCCCCGGCCCTCCTCGGCCGGCTGGCGGTGGCGGCCGGGGTGGCGGCGGTGCCGCTGGCATACCCGCTGTGGTTCCAGTTCCACGGCCCGCAGCACTACTCCGGGATGGCGTTCGCCACGCACGCCTTCCAGTTGGACGCCGCGTCGTTCACCGCGTCGGCCCGGCAGACCGTGCTCGGCGACGACTGGCTGCCGGGCCTGCTCGCGCCGAACCCGACCGAGGAGAACTCCTTCTTCGGCCCGGGGCTGCTGGTGCTCGCCGTGGTGATCGTGATCTGGCTGTGGCGACGGCCGCTGGTCCGCGCGCTGGCCGGCTGTGGGCTGCTGTTCGCGCTGCTCTCCCTCGGCACCGAGCTGCGGGTCGACGGCACCGCCACCGGCATTCCGGGGCCGTACCGGCTGGTCGCCGGGCTGCCCCTGCTCGACCTCGCGGTGCCGGCCCGGTTCGCGCTGGTCTGCGTACCGGTGCTGGGTGTGCTGGTGGCGCTCTCCCTGGACCGGGTGCGGGCGGCGCGCCGGCTGTCGACCGCACCCGGGCTGCCGGTGCGGCTGCTCTGGGCCGGCGCGGTGGCCGCCGCGTTGCTGCCGCTGGTCCCGACGCCGATCCGGGTGGTGCCGGTCACGCCGGTGCCGGGGTTCGTCGCCCACGGCGGGTGGCGTCCGCTGGTGCCGCCCGGCCGGACGGTGGTCGCCGTTCCGCCGGTCACCGGCGCGGCGCAGAGCCCGGCGATGTTCTGGTCCGCCCGTACCGGTCTGGCGTTTCCCACGCCGGGCGGTTACTTCATCGGGCCGAGCGGCCCGGACGACCCGGCGGCCCGCTGGGGCGCGCCCGACCGGCCCACGTCGGTGCTGCTGCGGCGGGTCGCCGAGACCGGCACGGCGCCGGTGCTCACCGACGCCGACCGCCGCCAGGCCGTCGAGGACCTGCGGCACTGGCGGGCCGCCGTGGTGGTGCTCGGCCAGCTGACCAACGGCGACCCGGTCCGTCGGACCGTCGACGACCTGCTCGGCCCGGGCCGCCCGGTCGACGGCGGCTGGATGTGGGACGTCCGGAACCAGGTCGACTGATCAGCTCACCAGGGTGCGGACGTCCCACATCCAGACGTCGTCGACCCGCTGGGGCGGCCCGATCAGGCCGGTGACCAGCTCACGCAGCACCGCCTCGCGGGGATGCGCCCCGAGTACCACCACCGACGCCCGCCAGAACCGCAGGTCCTCGACGGCCTGGCGGCGGTTCTCGTCGGTGAGCACCGGGACCGCGCCAGCGTCCATCGTGGAGTAGATGAGGGTGCTGGTGGGCCGGTTCGGCGCGCCGAAGACACCCTCGCCCAGCTCGTTCGGCCCGATGAAGTAACCGCCCGGGACGGGGAACTCCTGCCCGGTCAGCGCACTCCACCGCAGCGTCGGCAGGCCGTGCACGTTGCTCGGGATCGGCACCGGCACCAGGGTTCGACCCTCCGGCACGTACGGCCGCCACCCGCCCGCGCTGATGAAGTGCGGTGGCGGGTCGATCTGCTGGGCGGGCAGCGGCCGGGGAAAGAGCGGCAGAACGGCGAGGGCGACAGCCGCGTACCCCACCGGGCGCAGCCACCGGCGGCGCGCCGCGACCGGCGCGGGCGGGTTCGGCTCGTCGGACGTCGCCGGGGCCGCCTCCCCGACGCGCTGGGCCGGCACCCGCCGCTGGTCGGCCACCGTGCGCCCCTGGCGGTGCGCGGCGTCCCAGGTCAGCGCGAGCAGTACGCCCACCGCGGCGGCCACCACCAGCGTCAACCGGGTCGGCATCATCATCTCGACCAGCGGCAGGTCGTCCGGCACGTACGACCACGGGCCGCGCACCCCGGTCTCGACGCCGTTGAACCGCACCCGGGGCCCGATCGACGCCACTGTGAAGACGACGATCAGTACGGCGGCGATCCGGGCCGGCAACGATCGGCGTACGAGCAGCACCAGGGCGACCACCGAGAGCAGCACCAGGGGCCAGCCGAACCAGGTGTTCTGCTCGGTCAACCCGATCGTCTTCTCCACTGCCGGGTCGCCGGCCCAGGTGTCCCGGGCGAAGGTGACGAAGGCGACCAGGTCCTCGCCCCAGTTGTGGAAGACGCCACCCTGCAGGCCCCGGTAGGACTGCGGGCCGTTGAACTGGAACCAGATCGGGTACGCGGCGAGCACCAGGGCCACCCCGCCAGCGACGCCGAGCCCGGCCAGGAACGTGCCAGCGGCGGCCCGGGTGGCCGTCGGGCGCTGCACGGCGTACGCCAGCACGACGACCAGGCAGGCCAGCGCGGTGAGCAGCAGCATCTCCTCGTTGATGAAGATCTGGTACGTCACCAGCGCCCCGAGCACCAACCCGTTGCGCCGCCACCGGCCGGGCTCGCCGAGGCGCAGCACCCGCACCACGATCAGCGGCAGCAGGAAGTTGGACACGAAGTTGGGCTGGCCGTTGGCGTGGTGGATGATTCCCGGCGCGAAGCCGAGGAACGCGCCGCCGACGAAGGCCGCCGCCCGGGAGCGCACCAGGTGGCGGGAGAGCATCCAGTAGCCGGTGCCGGCGGTGGCGGCCAGCGCCGCACCGAGGTAGAGCGCGTACATCACCTGCGGGCCGAGCAGCATGGTCAGCGGGGCCAGCGGCACTGTCACCCCGAGCAGCGAGGTGTTGGCCATCATGTTCACCCCGTCCGGGGCGTTCTGCTGGGCCGTGAACAGCGGGTTCTCCAGGTGCCGCACCGAGTACGCGCCGTGCGCGAACAGCCACTCGAACCAGCTGTGGTCGGTGGGCAGGTGCGAGGAGACCCGGCCGGTGACGTCACCCCAGTAGTTGAGGCAGACGAAGACGCCCAGCAGGACATAGGCTCCGAGGGCCAACAGGTCGGCTCGGGCCGGGCGGCGTCGAGGCCGCCGTGTCGACTCGGCCTCGGCCGGGTCGGCGTCGGTCAGGGGATTCAGCGAAGGGTCTACCACCGGCACAGCCACGACGCGCCATCGTACAGGCGGGGTTCCGTCGCTTTTGCCGGCCCGGTGCGCTCACGGTCGGTTTGCCGGACGGTCACCCGTCGGTCAGCCTGAGTGGTGACGGAAGGACGATCGTTGTCGATCATCGAGCTGGGCGAAATCCGGGAGGAGCCGGCGTCGGCGCCTGCGGTCCGCCGCCCGCGCGCCGCCGGTCGCCCGCTGCGCAGCGCGGCGGTGCTGGTGCTCAGCCTGGTGGTGCTGGCCGGCGCCACGCCGTCACCGCAGCGAACGGTGAGCATCGTGCCGGCGTCGCCCACGGCCACGGCATACCTGGCCGGGGACGGCATCTTCGTCATCGACCCGCCGACACCTGACGGGGACCGCTACCTGACCGCCTACGCCCAGCCGGCACCATCCGGAACAGTCGTGCGGCGGCGGTGGCAGACGCCGCTGGTCCGCACCGGTGACTACCTGGACGTCCGGGTCGAGCGAGGGTTGGTGTTGACGATGGCGGTCAGCGCCCCGAACAGGGTGTTCCAGACCACCGCCTTCGACACCGTCACGGGCCGGCAACGCTGGCAGCATCCTGGTGCTCCCCAGCTGACAGCCAGCGGCGCTCTGCTGGTGACCGACGGCCGGGAGGACGGGTCGGGCGCGGTGAGCGGGGTCGAGCCCGACACCGGCCGGGTGCTCTGGTCGGTGTCGGTCCCGCCGGCCGCCAACCCGTCCTACCACCTCACTCCCGAGGGCCAGGTCGACCGGTTCGTGCTCCTGCAACCGACCGGCGAGGTGCAGGTGCACGACGCCGGCACCGGCCGCCTGCTGCGTAGCATCGACACACTGCCCGGTGACCGGTCGGCGTACCAGCGGGTGCAGGTCGTCGACGACCTGCTGCTGCTCGTCCCGCCCGGCAGCACCCGGCTGGTGAGCTACGGGCTGACCGAGCTGGAGCCACGATGGACGGCCGAGGTGACGCTGGTGTCGCATGTGGTCGACTGCGGCGGTCTGCTCTGTGCGGTACCGCAGACCGGTGGCCTCCAGGTGCTCGATCCCGCCACCGGCGCGGTGCGCTGGTCCGAACAGGGCCAGGACAACCTGGCCGACGTCCGGTACGGCCGGTTGCTGATGGCCAGGCCCGGCCAGGGGTACGAGGTGCGGGACGCGGCGACCGGGCAGGTAAGGACCGAGCTGGGCGCGTGGGGCCTGCTGCCGGTGCTCGGGCCGGACGATCCTCTGGTCGGCCTGCGCCAGGGGGCCGACGGCCGGATGGTCGTCGCCGAGCTTGACCTGGTGGCAGGTAAGGCGCGGATCCTCGACGTGCTCCGGGTCATCGCCGGCAGCTGCCAGGCGTCCCTGCCGGTCCTGCTCTGCCAGCGTGTCGACGGCGCGACCGCGTTGTGGCGGTTGACGCGGTGAGTGACTCGGTGATCGACCTCGGCGAGCTGCGGCACGGCACGGACCCGGAGCCGTTACCCCGCCCACCCCGCGCCGACGGCCGGCAGCTGCGCTGCGCGCTGGTCCTGCTCCTCGCGCTGGTCACGCTCGCTGCCTCCGCCGTGGCGCCACCCCGGCGGGCCCCGGTGACGCTGCCGACCCAGCCCGGGGCCGACGTCCTGGTCGACGGTGACCTCGTTCTGGTCATGGAGCCGACCAGCCCTGGGCGGCAGGGGCGGCTGGCCGCGTATCGTCTGCCCGGCGGCGAGCCGGTCTGGCAGGCGCCGCTGTCGGCGGAGGCGCGGTACTGGGGAATGACTCCGCTGGCCGGGATGATGCTGGTCACCGGGTACGAGATCGGCCCCGAGGGCCGGGAGACACGCACCGTCGCTCTGGACCGGGCGACCGGGACGTACCGGTGGCAGCAGCCGGGCAGCGTCTTCGAGCTGACCGACGGCAACCTGCTGCTGCGTACCGGAGGCGAGACCCAGCCGTCCGGTCTGCGCGTGGTCGATCCGTGTTGCGGCACGGTGCGTTGGCAGCTGCCCCCCACCACCGCCGAGATCAACGTTCGGGACACCGGGCACGGAGTGGACCGCGTGGTGCTCAACCAGGTGGACGGGCCGGTCGAGGTACGCGACGCGGTCACCGGCGCGGTGCTGGCCCGCGCCGACCTGCGCCCGCCCGACGGTGGTCCGATCAGAGTGGACCTGACGAAGGACCTGCTGCTGGCCATCGACAGAGGGTCCGGCACGGTCGCCGCGTACGGGCTGGACAAGCTCGACCAACGCTGGAGCCGCGCGGGTGTCAACGTGGACTTCGCCCTGGACTGTGGCCCCGTCCTGTGCGTGCGCACCGGCAACAACGAACTCCAGGCGATCGACACCGCAACCGGCGCGTTGCGCTGGCGCAACACCCGGTGGGGTTGGGCCTGGCCGTACGACGGTCGGCTGATGGTCAACGTGTTGAGCAGCGAAGACGGGCCGGAGCACTTCGTCGTGCTCGATCCGCTGACCGGGCGGGAGTTGGCCGACCTGGGCCGGTGGGACCTCTACCAACTCAGTCTCGGTGGTCGGCTGATCGGCACACGACGGCATCCCGACGGAGGGGTGGTCGTTGGCGAGGTGGACGTCCGCGCCGGGAAGGTGCAGGTCCTGGACGTACTGCCCCAGGCCATCGGCGAATGTCAGGCGATGACCGATCACCTGGTGTGCGGTGCCGCCCCGGCCGGCGCGTACCGGATCTGGGAGTTGCCGGACTGACTACCAGTTCGCCTGAGCGGGCGGCGGGGGCAGCGGCACCGACGGGGGCCGCAGCACGTACGCCACACCGCCGCTGCCGCGCTGCCAGACCGCCTCGAACCGCTGCCGGGGCACGGTACGGCGGACCGCGTCGTCGTCCGGGGCGTACGGGTCGTTGAGCACCGGGTCGCCGTCGACGGTGAAGCCGACCAGCACCATCAGGTGCCCTGCCGTGTCGTACCCGAGCCCCGGCACCTCGTCGGCCCGGAACGCGGCGGAGACGATCAGGGGGATGCCGGCCGCGATGAACGCCTCCGCCTCGACCAGCGACCGCAGCCGGGTGACGAACGCGTCCACCCCGTACCGGCCGGCGTACGCGGTGTTGAACGACCAGTTGCCCGCCCCGGCGTACGCGTGGTCGTAGCAGTGTCGGGCGGCGTGCACCACCACCGGACGCGGGCCGGGTGGCTCCACCCAGGCGTAGTGCTCCGGGGCCGGCTCGGTACCCCAGTGGGCGAGCACCATCGAGGTGCAGGTGGGGCTGCACCAGGAGTCGCCGCCGCCTCCCCACTGCGGGTACTGGCCGGCGTGCAGCCGCTGCGAGTAGCGGGGCACGTCCAGCACCCGGCCCCAGGCGGCGGACGAGGCGGGCTGCGCGTACCCCTGGGCGGTGCCCGTGGGACCGGTGGCGACCGCGCCGACGCTGCGCAGCACCGGGCCGGTCGGGCTTTCCGCCGGCCGGCACAGGGTGACCCGCGCCTGCCAACCGGTGACCGTCGCGCCGGTCACGATCAGGGTGTCGGTGTCGACCCGGGCGTCGCCGTCGCGCTGCCCGGGCACCGACGTGCGTTCAACCGCCAGGTCGTCTGCCGCCCAGCGGGCCAACCGGTACCAGCCGGTGCTCGGCGCGTCGTCGTTCCAGCCGCGCAGCTCGACCTCGATCCAGCAGCCGGCCGGGGTGTCGGCGGTCCAGGACGGCACCACCTCGCTGACGGGGAAGCCGACCCGCACCGGCGGCGACGTCCAGGTGCCCTGCTGGTTCACGCCGTCGAGGGCCAGCCCTCGACCGGTGGCGAGCAGGCCGTCGCCGTTGCCGGCCGTCGTGTCGGCCGGCAGGTGGAAACCCCGGTAGGCGATGTCCCGCCCGGTGGGTGGTGCCGCGATGGTCATGCCAGGTCCGTCCGTCCCTCGGTGCCGCGGGCCAGCATCGCGTACGCCGAGGTGGTCCGCAACGCCGACCGGTGCGGGCGGCGAGGGACGATGGTTGCCGACCGGCACTAGGTTGTCGGTGGTCAGCAGCGAGGAGGCCGGGATGCGGGTACTGGTGGTGGAGGACGAGCGCAACCTCGCCGACGCGATCGCGCGAGGATTGCGCAAGCGGGGGATGGCCGTCGACGTGGCGTACGACGGCGACGCCGGCCACGAGGCGGCGTTCGTCACCCGGTACGACGTGGTGGTGCTCGACCGGGACCTGCCGGGCGTGCACGGTGACCAGATCTGCGCCGACCTGGCCGCCTCCGGCGCGCTGACCCGGGTGCTGATGCTCACCGCGAGCGGCACGGTGGCCGACCGGGTGGAGGGGCTGCAGCTCGGAGCGGACGACTACCTGCCCAAACCGTTCGCGTTCGACGAGCTGGTCGCCCGGGTGCAGGCGCTGGGCCGGCGGGCGACCCCGGCCGCGCCGCCGGTGCTCGAACTGGCCGACCTGGTGCTCGACCCGGCCCGTCGGGTGGCCACCCGCGCCGGCGTGCCCGTCGACCTCACCAACAAGGAGTTCGGGGTGCTCAGCGAGCTGCTCAAGGCTCGTGGCGCGGTGGTGTCCAGCGAGGAGCTGCTGGAACGGGTCTGGGACGCCAACACCGACCCGTTCACCACCATCGTCCGGGTCACCGTGATGACGCTGCGCAAGAAGCTCGGCGACCCGCCGCTGATCGAGACGGTGGTCGGAGCGGGTTACCGCACCGCCGAGGTTGGCGCATGAGCCGCCGGTTGCGGCCCACCCTGCGGTTGCGGCTGACAGTGCTCAACGGTGTGCTGCTGATCGGGGCCGGTGCGATCCTGGTGTTGCTGGCCTGGCTGCTGGTCCGTGACGCGCTGCGACCCACCGACGAGTTGCTGCCCGGCACGGTCGTGCTGCTGGCCGACGGCGAGTCGATGGACGCCGCCCAGTGGCAGCGGCAACTCGTCGACGCCGCCTCCGGGGAGTTGCTGGCCAAGGGCCTCGTCGCGCTGTTGGCGATCAGCGTCGTCGGGGTGGCCGGCGCGTACGCGGTGGCCGGGCGGGCGCTACGCCCACTGCACCAGGTCACCGCGACCGCCCAGCGGCTCGGCGAGGCGACCCTGGACCAGCGGATCGGCTACTCGGGCGCCGACGACGAGGTGGCCGAGCTGGCCAAGACGTTCGACGCCATGCTGGACCGGATCGCGTCCGCCTTCGAGGCGCAGAAGCGCTTCGTGGCCAACGCCTCGCACGAGCTGCGTACCCCGCTCGCCGTGATGCGCACCGAGATCGACGTGACGCTCAGCGACGACGACGCGGACGCCGCCGAGTACCGCCGGATGGCGACAGTGGTCCGTGACGCCTCGGAGCGGGCCAACGGCCTGGTGGACGCGCTGCTGGTGCTGGCCCGCAGCGAGGCCCAGGCCGGGCGGCAGTTGGGCCGGCGTACCGAGTGTGACCTCGCTGCCGGCACTGCCAACGCGCTGTCCGCGATGCGCCGGGAGGTGGAACGGATCGGGCTACGGGTCCAGACGTCACTGGAGTCCGCTCCGGTGGTCGGCGACCCGGGGCTGCTCGACCGGTTGGCCGGCAACCTCATCGAGAACGCGGTCCGCTACAACCACCTGCACGGCCGGCTCTGGGTGCGCACCGGCACCGACGGCGACCGGTCCTGGCTGGTGGTGGGCAACACCGGCTTCGAGGTGGACCAGGCCGACGTGCCGGGGCTGTTCGAGCCGTTCCGTCGCGGTGGCCGGGAACGGACCGGGGCCCGCGGCTCCGGCCTGGGGCTGTCCATCGTCCGGGCGGTCTGCACGGCGCACGGCGGCACCGTACGGGTGATCGCGCAGTCGGGTGGTGGTCTGGAGGTGACTGTCACCCTCCCGTCGGCGGACGCTCCGGCGGTCAACGGGTCGGTGCCCGGCCAGGGCTGACGGGGGTTGCGCGCGGCGTTCGGCCGGTGGCAAGATCACGGCGTCAGCCAGGAAGCGAAGGGGGGTGCGTCGATGTCCACCAATCATGACTCCGCACCCCGGGTGTGCGCCGGCTGACTCCCGGAAGCGGAGCGTCCCATCCCGTACGGAGGGAACACCCGTGTATCCACGGATCCGCAACATCAGTTTTGACTGTCACGACACGTACGCCCTGGCGGGCTTCTGGGCCGCCGTGCTCGGGTACGCCCGGCACTCCGAGGACGCCCCCGGTGACCCGGAGGCGGCCCTGCTGCCGCCGGACGACGCCACCCCGAACCTGTTCTTCCAAGAGGTGCCGGAGGAGAAGGTGACCAAGAACCGGCTCCACATCTGCCTGGAACCCGTCGACCGGACCAGAGATGAGGAGGTCGAGCGGGTGCTCGGCCTCGGTGCCACAGTGGTCGCCGACCGTCGGCGTGCCGACGGCACGGGTTGGGCGGTGCTCGCCGACCCCGAGGGGAACGAGTTCTGCGTGGTCCGCAGCGCTGGGGAACGTCTCGCCACCACCACCCTGGAGGACCAGCTGTGAGTTCGACGATCCACAACATCAGCATCGACTGTCACGACACGTACGCCCTGGCCGGCTTCTGGGCGCAGGTCTTCGACTGCCCCCGGCATCCCGACGACTTCCCCGGTGACCCGGAGGCGATGCTCCTGCCGCCAGGCGGCCCGGAGGTGCTCTTCCTCGCCGTGCCCGAGGGCAAGACGGTGAAGAACCGGCTGCACCTGGACCTGCAACCCGCCGACCGGACCCGGGCCGAGGAGGTCGAGCGGCTGCTCGGCATCGGCGCGACGCTCGTCGCCGACCACGTCGGCCCGACCGGCGGGGGTTGGGTGGTGCTGGCCGACCCGGAGGGCAACGAGTTCTGCGTGCTCGGCAACGCCGCCGAACGGGCGGCGGCAGCGGCGGCACGGGCCGCGGCAGCGGTTGCCGAACCGGCCTGACCGTCCACGGACGGCACGGGGCCCCGACCACCCTCAGGTGGCCGGGGCCCCACGCCACGCTGCTGGGGCAGGACTTGCAAGCAAGATTCAGGCGGTGGCCGTGTCGTAGCGCGGTGACTAGACGAAGTTCGTCACGCCCTCGTATTCCGCCACCGGGGCGGCGCCGACATGCTCGTACTCGAGCAGGAGCAGGCCGTTCGCGGTTGCGTCGTGGTGGACGAGTCGAAGGCCGGTGGCTGCGCTCGGGTGGTCGAGCAGCCGCCGTCCGGAACCGACCACGGTGGGGGCGACGACGAGTCGGAGGGTGTCGACGAGGCCGGCCGACAACAGGGCCCTGCCGAGCCGCGCGCTGCCGTGAATCTGGAGCTCCCGTCCTGGCTGGCCCCTGAGGTTTCCGACGCTTTTGATCGGGTCGCCGTGGAGCACCGTCGTCGGGTGCCAGACGCCCTCCGTCAGGGTGTTGGTCACGACGTACTTCGGTAGTGAGTTCATCCGCTCGGTGTACGGATCGTCCGGGTCGGTGATCTGCGGCCAGTCGCGAGCGAACGCCTCGTAGGTCCGCCGCCCGAGGAGCAGACCGTCGGCGAGACCCAACCAGTCAGAGGTGCGGCGGACGAAGGCCTCATCCAGGTAGGGCACGAGCCAGCCGCCGCGGGTGAAGCCGTCGCTCGGATCCTCGGTCGGCGAGCCGGGACCCTGGCTGACGCCGTCGAGAGTGACGAACTCGGTAAGGACGAGCTTCACGGCGCACCCTGGCTCTCGGCGACCCCGGCGAGTTGTTCGGTGACCGAGCCCCAGCCGTCCGCGAAGCCGATCTTCTCGTGCAGGTCACGAGCGGCGGGATCACCGTGGCGGACGACGACCCGGTAGTCCGTGCCGTCCGGGTGGTCCTTCATGGTGATCTCGGCGGTCATCGGGACCGGGCTGGGGTTCGCAGGCCGCCAGGCGCTGTCGATCACGTTCGTGAACACGATCCGTTCATGATCGTCGACGACGAGGAAGCACGCGTCGAGGTGTGGGACGAACTCCACCCCGTCATCGCTCAGTCGGGTCACCAGCGCGCCACCGGGCCGCACGTCCAGGCGATCGACGCGGCACAGGGACGGCGCCGGGATCCACCACTTCGCGAAGCGGGACGGGTCGGTCCAGGCGCTCCACACGGCGGCACGGGGGGCGTGGATGACCCGCGCCATGGTCAGGTCCAGGTCGGGATTCACTGCTGATCCTCCTGCTGATCGGTGACGAGGCGTTCGAGGCGATCCGTGCGCTCTTCCCAGATCCGGCGCTGCTCCGCGAGCCAGTCGTCGACGAGGGCGAGGCGCTCGCGGTTGAGCACGCAGGTGCGCACCCGGCCGCTCTTGGTCGTCCGGATCAAGCCGTTCGACTCGAGCGTCTGCACGTGCTTCATGAACGAGGGGAGGGTCATCGGGAACTCGCGGGCGAGATCGCCGACGCTCGTCGGGCCGTGGCCCAGGCGTCGAATGACCAGGCGCCGGGTCGGGTCGGCGAGTGCGACGAACACGCCGTCGAGTTGCGCCGAAAACTGTGCCATGTGGCTAAGTATTGCGTGAGACGACACTTAGCGCAAGGGCAAAGTATTTACCAGGATGGGCAACCCGACGCTCGGCAGACACGGCACGGGGCCCCGACCACCCGAGGGTGGCCGGGGCCCCGTCGCTGACTGTCAGGAGCGCTGCTCGACCTGGCCCCGGATCGTGATGAACTCGGCCTTGGCCTGTTCGGCGGACTTGAAGTACGTGACCACCATGCCCAGGCTGCCCTTGTCGGCCCAGACGCAGACGCCCAGCGGCACGCTCTCCGCCTTGCCGTCGCCGCAGCTCGCCTCACCGCCGAGTGGGCCGGGATCGACGGCCACCATGTTGGTCACCGTCAGCTCGGTGGAGAGCCCGCTGATGGCTTCGTCCATCTCTTTCTTCGGGTCGGACATCAGGCCGGAAGCGCCGGCGATCATGACGAGGTCCTGCTTGGTCGGGTCGCCGTAGAAGGCGCCGACCGTGCTGGTCTCGTTCTGCACCGACGACTTCATCTCGCGGACCAGCTGGTCGGCGGCCGTCTGGAGCTCCGCGTCGGTGACCTTCGGCCGGCCGGCGAGGGTGGCTGGCGCGACCAGCCGGGTCTTGCTGGCATCGACGGCGTCGCCCACCGGCCCCTTGACCGCGAGCCAGGTGATCACCGCGCCGCCGACGCAGAGCACCAGCACCACGGCCAGCACGATCAGCACGATCTTGCCGGCTTTCGACTTCTTCGCCGGCTGCGGGGGACCGAGAAGGCTGGGATCGCCGTACGGCTGACCCGGCTGCGCGGGCGGGAATCCCTGCTGCTGCGGCGGGGACCAACCACCGGGCTGCTGCGGCTGGCCCGGCTGACCGGGCTGCTGCGGCGGGGTGGGGGAATCGTGCGGCGGGCCGTAAGGGTTGGCCGGCGGCTGGGACATTCAGTCAGCTCCAAGTTGGGGGTGCAAAGCGCGTGATCCTAACCCGCCGAGGACCTCGGCGTTGTCCCTGCACAGGCCCCTGCCAGCCGCCATGTGATCACAAACAGTCGCGGTGGTGCTGCGATCGGTCAGGCCGGCAGGCTCGCCGCCCCGCGCGGCAGGAACCGCTGACCGGTGACCCGCTCGGACGTGCCGGTCCGGTCCAGGTATGGAGTGACCCCACCCAGGTGGAACGGCCAACCGGCGCCCAGGATCATGCACAGGTCGATGTCCTGCGCCTCGGCGACCACGCCCTCGTCCAGCATCAGCCGGATCTCCTGCGCGAGCGCGTCGAGCGCGTTCTGGCGCACCTGCTCGGCGGTCAGCGGCTGGTCACCGACGACGAGTAGCTTGGCCACCTCGTCGTTGACCTGGTCGTCGACCACGATCGGTTGGCCCGAGTCGGCGATCCGCTTGAGGTTCTCGCTGACACCGAACCGGTCCGGGTACGCGGCGTGCAGAGTGCCGCCCACGTGGTACGCGACGGCCGGCCCGACCAGCTGGAGCAGGGCCAACGGGCGCATCGGCAGGCCCAGCGGGTCCAGTGCGCTGTTGGCCACGTCCAGCGGGGTGCCCTGGTCGACAGCGGCGAAGACGGTGCCCAGGAAGCGGGTGAGCAGCCGGTTCACCACGAACGCCGGAGCGTCCTTGACCAGCACGCTCGACTTCTTGAGCTGCTTGCCGACCGCGAACGCGGTGGCCAGCGTGACGTCGTCGGTGCGCTCGCCCCGGACGATCTCCAGCAGCGGCAGCACCGCCACCGGGTTGAAGAAGTGGAAGCCGACCACCCGCTCCGGGTGCTCCAGCTCGGCGGCCATCTCGGTGATCGACAGCGAACTGGTGTTGGTGGCGAGGACCGCCTCCGGGGAGACGATCTTCTCCAACTCGGCCCAGACCTGCTTCTTGACACCCAGGTCCTCGAAGACCGCCTCGATGATGAAGTCGGCGTCCGCGAAGGAGCTCTTGTCGACAGTGCCGCTGACCAGGCCGTACAGCTTGGCGGCGGTGTTCTTGTCCATTCGGCCCTTGGTGACGGCCTTCTCGATCTGGGTGTGCACGTAGCCGACGCCCTTGTCCACCCGGGACTGGTCGAGGTCGGACATCACCACCGGCACCTGGAGGCGGCGCGCGAACAGCAGCGCCAACTGGCTGGCCATCAGGCCGGCGCCGACGATGCCGACCTTGGTGATCGTGCGGGCCAGGCCCTTGTCCGGCGCGCCGGCCGGCCGCTTGGCCCGCCGCTGCACCAGGTCGAAGGCGTACAGACCGCTGCGCAGCTCCTCGGAGAAGACCAGGTCCGCGAGGGCCTCGTCCTCGGCGGCGGTGCCGGCGGCGAAGTCGCCGTCCTTCGCCGTCTCCAGCAGGTCGAGCGCCTTGTACGCGGCCGGGACCGCGCCGTGCAGCCGCTGGTTCAGCGTCTCCCGGGCGAAGTAGAGCACGCCCGCCCACATGTCCTTGTCGACCTCGGGCCGGGTCACGGTGACCTGACCCCGGACCACCCCGGCGGCCCACTCCAGGGACCGCTCCAGGAAGTCGGCCGGCTCCAGCAGGATGTCAGCGATGCCCAGCTCGGCGGCCTGCTTCGGCTTGAGCATCTTGTTCTGCATGAGCGGGTTCTGGATGATCACCTGGGTGGCGGCGGGAATGCCGATCAGGTTCGGCAGCAGCTGGGTGCCGCCCCAGCCCGGCACCAGGCCGAGGGAGACCTCGGGCAGGGCCAGAGCCGCCGCACCACCGGAGAGCGTCCGGTAGTGGCAGTGCAGCGCCAGCTCCAGGCCGCCGCCCATCGCCGCGCCGTTGACGAACGCGAAGGTGGGGACGGTGCTGTCCTTGAGCCGGGCGAAGACCCGGTGACCCAGCCGGCCGATCTCCAGCGCCTGCGCGCGGTCGGCGAGCTGCGGCAGGCCGACGATGTCCGCGCCCACGCAGAAGATGTACGGCTTGCCGGTCACCGCGATGAACGCCGGGTCGGCGGCGAGCGCGGCGGTGATCGCCTCGTCCAGGCTGGCCAGACCACCGGGGCCGAACGTGTTCGGCTTGGTGTGGTCGAAGCCGTTGTCCAGCGTGATCAGGGCGGCCGGACGGTCCAGCCCCGGCACGTTCACCTGGCGCAGCAGCGCCTTGGTGACGACCTCGTTGGTTGCGGCGAGCGCGCTCACTTGTTGCCCTCCGTCCAGTGCGGGTTCTCCCAGATGACCGTGCCGCCCATGCCGATGCCGATGCACATCGCCGTCACGCCGTAACGGACCTCGGGGTGCTCGGCGAACTGGCGGGCCAACTGGGTCATCAGGCGTACGCCGGAGGAGGCCAGTGGGTGACCGATGGCGATCGCGCCGCCCCACGGGTTGACCCGCGCGTCGTCGTCGGCGATGCCGAAGTGGTCGAGGAACGCGAGCACCTGCACGGCGAACGCCTCGTTCAGCTCGAACAGGCCGATGTCGTCGATGCTGAGCCCGGCCAGGCGCAGCGCCTTCTCCGTCGACGGGATCGGGCCGACGCCCATCACCTCCGGCTCCACACCGACGAAACCGAACGACACCAACCGCATGGCGATCGGCAGGCCCAGCTCACGGGCGGTGGCCTCGTCGGCGAGCAGGCTCGCGGTGGCGCCGTCGTTCAGGCCGGCCGCGTTGCCCGCGGTGACCTTGCCGTGCGGGCGGAACGGGGTCTTCAGGGTGGCGAGCTTCTCCAGCGAGGTGTCCCGTGGGGCTTCGTCCACGGTGGCCAGACCCCAGCCGCCCTCCGCGTCGCGGATCGACATCGGCACCAGGTCGTCCTGGAGCTTGCCGTTGGCGTACGCCTTGGCGGTCTTCTGCTGCGAGGCCAGCGCGAACGCGTCGGTGCGTGCCTTGGTGATGTGCGGGACCAGGTCGTGCAGGTTCTCCGCGGTGGAGCCCATGACCAGCGCGGACGGGTCGACCAGCTTCTCCGCGATGATGCGCGGGTTGGGGTCGACGCCCTCACCCATCGGGTGACGGCCCATGTGCTCGACGCCACCCGCGATGGCGATGTCGTACGCGCCAATCGCGATGCCGCTGGCCACGGTGGTCACCGCGGTCATCGCGCCGGCGCACATGCGGTCGATGGCGAAGCCGGGAACGGTCTTGGGCAGACCCGCCAGCAGCGCGGCGGTACGGCCGATGGTGAGGCCCTGGTCACCGATCTGGGTGGTGGCCGCGATGGCGACCTCCTCGACCCGCTCCGGGGGCAGCTGCGGGTTGCGGCGCAGCAGCTCACGGATGCAGCGGATCACCAGATCGTCGGCGCGGGTGTTGGCGTACATGCCACCCGCCTTGCCGAACGGGGTACGGACGCCATCGACGAAGACGACATCCCGAACTTCACGGGGCACTTGAGCCTCCTATTCGACCATGATCCGGCTTTCGCGCCGAGCGGCGCTGCGGACTGAACCAAGGGTCGCCGACACGGGCAGGTTCCCCCGAAATGCTACTCGCCAGTAACCAACCCCGTCCCGACCCCCCGCTGTGGCCCACCCCACACTGCCCGGTGACCCACGCCCCCGAGCGCCGGGCGGGAGCGTGGGGTCAGGGGGTGGGGTCCAGGGCTTCGGTCAGGTCGGGTGTGAGGAGGCCGATCTGCCACTCGCGGGCGTTGAGACCGCGCAGGGTCTCCGCGACCGTCTCCTCGGTCAGCTCCTCCGGCGGGGTCCAGGCCAACCGGCGGACCGAATCCGGCGTGATCAGGTTTTCCGGCGGCAGGTTGTGCTCGCCGGCGATGCGGATCACCACCTCCCGGCAGCGGGCCAGTCGACCAGCCGCCACCGGGTCCCGTTCGGCCCAGCGGTGCGGCGGGGGCGGGCCCTCCACGGTCGGGGAGACCGGCAGGGAGTCCTCCGGGAGCTGCCGGGCGTCGTCGAGCGCGGCGAGCCAGGTGCGAGCCAACCGCCGCACCGACCGGCCGCCGAAACCGGGCAGGGTCAGCAGGGTCTTCTCGTCCTTCGGGTCCAACTCGGCCGCGGCGATGATCGCCGAGTCGGGCAACACCCGACCGGGCGCGGCGTCCCGCCGGGAGGCGATCTGGTCCCGGGCGTACCACATGGAGCGGACCCGGGCCTGAGCCCGCGCTCCCCGCAGCCGGTGGATGCCGGACGTGCGCCGCCAGGGCTCGGCGCGGACCCGCGGTGGGCGCGCCCCGGTGCGGACCAGCGCGGCGAACTCCTCCGCGGCCCAGGCCGACTTGCCCTGCCGGGTCAGCTCGGCGTCGAGCGCGTCGCGCAGGTCGGTGAGCAGCTCCACGTCGAGAGCGGCGTACGTCAGCCACGACTCGGGCAACGGTCGGCTCGACCAGTCGGCCGCCGAGTGGTGCTTCTCCAGGGTGAACCCGAGTAGCTGCTCGGTCAGCGCGGCCAGCCCGACCCGCTCGAATCCGGCCAGCCGAGCAGCCAGTTCGGTGTCGAACAACCGGCGCGGGCGCAGCCCCACCTCGGCCAGGCAGGGCAGATCCTGACTGGCAGCGTGCAGCACCCACTCGGCCTCGCCGATCGCCGCGTCCAGCGTGCTGAGGTCCGGAAGCGGCAGTGGGTCGATCAGCGCCGTACCCGCACCGGCCCGGCGCAGTTGCACCAGGTACGCGCGCTGGCTGTAGCGGTAACCGGAGGCTCGCTCGGCGTCCAGGGCGACGGGGCCGGTGCCCGCCGCGAAACGGGCAACGACCTCGGCAAGCTCGGCCGGAGCGGCCACCGGATCAGGGGTGCCGTCACGCGGGGCGATCAGCGGAACGGGCCCACCGTCGGCCGGGTCGGCTCCCTCGCCTGCCAGCTGCGGCTGGGCCGACGGCGGGTGCTGGGGTGCGTTTCCCGGAAGGTCTTCGGTGGGCCGACGGCGCAGGGGTGGTTCGTCGGTCACCTGCCAACCCTAGTGCGCGCGATGATCCGGCGGGTGCAGCCGGTCCGGCGTGTGTCGGTCAGGTGTCCACAAGGCGTCCCTTCGGATGCCGGACATCGGGGGAGACAAAGCCCGATCGCACAGGTACGTTCCATCGAACCGCCGGCCGGGACGACGAGTCGACGGCGGCGGGAAGACCACGGGAAAGGCACGACGATCATGACGGCTGGCTTCGGTTCGGGGGACGGGCGACCGGCGGGTGCCGAACCCGCCGACGCGAGCGGGTCGATGGCCGGCCGACCCGGTCCGCTGCCACCGCGCATCGAGCCCCAACCCGGTTCGACCTGGTCCACGCCCCCCTCGGGCGGCACAGACCAGGCCCGACCCGTCCCCGCACCCCGCCCCGAGCGTCCCGTCCCGCCCAACACCGGGCAGTGGGGCCCGCCGCCTACCCCGTTCGGCGGCGCCGGGCACCAGGGCCCGGGCGCTCCGACGGCCGCCCCCGGCCCCGGCGCCTATCCGCCGGCCGCCCCCGGCCCCTGCGCCTATCCGACGGCCGCACCCGGGTTTCCGGGCGTGGCCGGTTATCCGCCGTCCGGTCCGGCCGGCACTGGGCCCTCCACGACCGCCGGTTACCCCGGCGGCCCCGCGCACTGGCCAGCCTCCCCGCCGGCCGACCGGCCCACCCGTCGTCGGTGGCCGGCCGTGCTCGCCACGGTGGCCGTCGTCGTGCTCGCGGCGGTGGCCGGGCTCCAGGCGTACCAGCTCGACCGAGTCGGCGACCGGCTCGCCGACACCGACCGCCGGCTGGCGCAGGCCCAGGACGGCGACCTCGCCCGCCTCGACAGCCTGGACAAGCGCGCAGAGACGTTGGAGAAGCAGGCGGGTGCCGCGTTCAACCCGGAGGCGGTGGCCAGCGCGGTGCTGCCGAGCGTGTTCCGGGTCCGGGCCGGTGAGTTCACCGGCACCGCGTTCGCGGTGGGCAAGCCGGCGAGCGGCGGCGGGACGAACCTGTTCACCAACTTCCACGTGGTCGAGGCGGTCTGGGACGGCGGTGGCCGCGAAGTGTTCCTGGAGCGCACCAGCCAGCGCTTCCCGGCGACGATCGTCAAGGTCGACAAGACCAACGACGTGGCGCACCTGCGTGCCAGCGGCAAGTTCAGCGGCCTGGTCACCGCGCCCGCCGCGGCGAAGTCCGGCCAGCAGATCGTCGTCGTCGGCGCGCCGCTCGGCCTGGAGGACAGCGTGACCACCGGCGTGGTGAGCGCGTTGCGGCCGGCCCAGGGCGGGTCCGGCCCGGCGATCCAGTTCGACGCCCCGATCAACCCGGGCAACTCCGGCGGGCCGGTGATCAACGGCAGCAAGGAGGTTGTCGGCATCGCCACCGCCAAGGCGCGCAACGCCGAGGGCATCGGGCTGGCCGTACCGATCAAGGTCGCCTGCGACGGCTTCAAGATCTGCTGAACCGGTGACCGGCGACGCCGCCGGCCGCACGCATCACCCACGGCCATTGCCGACCCATCGCCGACCCGGCTGATCAGCCGGCATCAGGCGATCTCTTCGCAGCACGTCACCGCGCCTGCCGAGGCGGGCGCACCCATCTGGAGGAATGAAGATGTCCCAACCATCGCCCGAGTCGCAGGCTGTCCCGCCGGCCTCTCCGACGCTCCCCGACCCCGACCGGACCGTGGCGCACGCCGTAGGTCCCCAGGCCGGTCCGTCCGGCGCTGAACCGACCGTTCCACAGCAGGCCGTTTGGCAGTCGACCAACGCCGACCCGACCGTCCCGCACCCGGTCGCCCAGCCCGCCCCGCAGCCGTACGCGCCGGGACAGGCCCCGCCGCAGTACCCCGCGAACCCTCCCGTGCCACCCCAGTACGGCATGCCGCAGGGGTCGCCGGGCTACCCGGCCAGCGCCCCGCCGTACACCGGCCAGCCGATGTCCGCGCCGCCGATGTCCGCGCCCCCGGTCTCCGGCCCCGGGTACGGACCGCCGATGTCCGCGCCGCCGGTCTCCGGCCCCGGGTACGGGCCGCCGTACGGCCCTCCCGGTGCGCCGGCGGCCGGGCGGGGGCGCGCTGTGCTGGTGCTGGCCCTGGTGGCCGCGCTGCTCTTCGTCGTCAGCGGCGTGATGACCGGGCTGTTCGTGACGAAGAACAACGAGCTGAACCGCACCGAGAAGCGTCTCACCGGTCAGGTCAGCCAGCGCGACGGCACCATCGCCGCCAACGCCACCGAGATCACGAGGCTGAAGGCCGACCTGGGGACGATGCAGGCGAAGCTCGACAACACCGAGCAGGACCTGACCGGCACCCGCAACGACCGTGACGAGCAGGCCCGGCAGAAGACGGTCATCGCGAGCTGCCTGGACAAGCTGACGACCGCGCTGGGAGCGGCGTCGGCCGGCAACAAGGCCGCCTACGACGCGGCGATGAAGGGCCTCGACAAGGTCTGCAACGAGGCGGAGAACTACCTGTAGCCCCCGCCGCCCCTCGCCGGGTCAGGCTGCGCCGGCGGGGCGGCGGTCGGACAGGGCCGTCACGCCGGGTGGGGGGAGGCCGGCCGTGGAGGCG
Source organism: Micromonospora sp. M61 (assembly GCF_018070245.1). Classification (NCBI taxonomy): domain Bacteria; kingdom Bacillati; phylum Actinomycetota; class Actinomycetes; order Micromonosporales; family Micromonosporaceae; genus Micromonospora; species Micromonospora sp. M61. The sequence continues at coordinate 39,288 of NZ_JAGPYA010000054.1, forward strand.
AGCAGCGCACACCAGCCGAGCAGGTGCGCGCTGAGGTCGTCGTCGACCGGCGTCCAGGAGGCGCGGATCTCGATGTCACCGACTGTCGGTGGGCCGGCGAGGTCACCGAACCGGGTCGACATGGTCTGCGTCACCGTCCCGCCGATCGCCCGGTGGCCGGCGTCCTGGGCGTCCAACGCGTCGGTCAGCCACGTCCAGCCAACCCCGGGCAGCAGCGGGTCGGCGGCCAGGTCGACCTCCAACTCGGCGGTCACGTAGGTGACCAACCGCAGGGTGCCCTGCCACGCCTCGTGCCCGACCGGGTCGTGCAGCAGGATCAGCCGGCCGGTGGCCACCTCGTCGCCGTCGCGCAGCACGGCCGCCGAGAGCGCGAACGCGTACGGGGCGAGCCGCTGGGGGGCGCCGACCTCCTCCAGGGTGATCTCCGGCCGGGGGGCCGCCGACCGCAGCCCGGCGACCGCGCGGGCGAACGTCTCCGGGAGCGCGATCGGGGGGGCCATGTCGGCAGCCTATGCCGCCGCCCGTCCCCCGCTTCGACGGCGCGCCGACGCTCATGAAGGGCGCCGGGCATAAGGAACGGTGCCCTTCATCTCACCCCCACCCGGGTGGGGGTGGTGGGCGTGGCACGATTGCGGCGATGACCACGGACACCACGGGCACTGTCGCCCGAGACGGAGAATCCCGCCCCGGCGGACCGGCCGACTCGCCCTTCATTCGGGCCTGCCGACGCCGGCCCGGCCCGCACACCCCGGTCTGGTTCATGCGCCAGGCCGGCCGCTCGCTGCCGGAATACCGGGAGATCCGGGCGACCGTGCCGATGCTGGAGTCCTGCCGCCGCCCGGAGCTGGTCACCGAGATCACCCTCCAACCGGTGCGCCGGCACGGGGTGGACGCGGCCATCCTGTTCAGCGACATCGTGGTGCCCGTGGCCGCGGCCGGCGTCGACCTGGACATCGTGCCGGGCACCGGTCCGGTCGTCGCCGAGCCGATCCGCACCGCCGCCGACGTGGAGCGGATCCGCCCGATCACCCGCGACGACGTCTGGTACGTCGACGAGGCCGTCCGGCAGTTGGTGGTCGAGCTGGGTGACACCCCGCTGATCGGTTTCGCCGGCGCGCCGTTCACCCTGGCCAGCTACCTGGTCGAGGGCGGGCCGTCGCGGACCCACGCGAAGACCAAGGCCCTGATGTACGGCGATGAGGAGCTGTGGCACGCGCTCTGCGGCCGGCTGGCCGAGGTGACGCTGGCCTTCCTGCGGGTGCAGATCGACGCCGGCGTGTCCGCCGTGCAGCTCTTCGACTCGTGGGCCGGGGCGCTCTCCGAAGCCGACTACCGCCGTTTCGTGCTGCCGCACTCGACCGCCGTGCTGAGCGGGCTTGTTGACGCCGGGGTGCCGCGGATCCACTTCGGGGTGGGCACCGCCGAGTTGCTCGGCGCGATGGGTGAGGCCGGCGCGGACGTTGTCGGCGTCGACTGGCGTACCCCGCTGGACGTGGCCACCGGCCGGATCGGCCCGGACAAGGCGGTGCAGGGCAACCTGGACCCGTGCGTGCTGCTCGCGCCGTGGCCGGTGGTCGAGGCCGAGGTGCGCCGGATTCTGGAGCAGGGCCGGGCGGCTCCCGGGCACGTGTTCAACCTCGGTCACGGGGTGCTGCCGGAAACCGACCCGGATGTGCTGACCCGGGTGGTCGCGCTGGTGCACGAGCTGTCCAGCCGCCGGGCCGACCAGGGCTGACCGGCGATGCGGCAGCCCTGGCGGGTGGCGGTGGTCGGCGGCGGGATCGCCGGGCTGGCCGCCGCGGTCCGCCTGCGCGACCGCGCACCGGCCGGCACCGAGATCACGGTGTACGAGCAGTCCGGCGCGCTGGGCGGCAAGCTGCGCACCGGTGAGCTGGCCGGCCAGCCGGTGGAGTTCGGCGCCGAGTCGTTCCTGATGCGCGACCCGGCGGGCGCCGAGAGCGTGGCGGTGGCGTTGGCCCGCCGGCTCGGTCTCGCCGAGAAGATCGTGCACCCCACGGTGGGGCAGGCCGCGCTGGTCGTCGACGGAGGGCTGCGCCCCATCCCGGGCGGCACGCTGGTGGGCGTACCCGGGGATCTGGACCGGGTGACGTCGGTCGCCCGCCCCCTCGCGGGCGCCGACACCGACGGTGGTCGGCCGTTGATCGGGCCGGACGCGGACGTCTCGGTGGGTGCGCTGGTCCGGTCCCGCTTCGGTGACGAGGTGGTCGAGCGGCTGGTCGACCCGATGCTGGGCGGCGTGTACGCGGGCCGCGCCGACGACCTCTCCCTGGTCACGACGATGCCGGCGCTGGCCCGCACGGCCCGGGTGGAGCACACCCTGACCGGTGCGGTCCGGGCCGCGCAGGCCGCCGCGCCGCGCGCGCCCGGCACCCCGGTTTTCGGCACCCTGATCGGTGGGCTCAGCACCCTGATCGAGGCCGCCGTGACGGCCAGCGGCGCGACGGTACGACGGGACGCCGCCGTGCGCGAGTTGACCCCGACCGACACGGGTTGGCGGCTCACTGTCGGCCCGACCCGTGACCCTGAGCTGGTCGACGTGGACGCCGTGGTGCTGGCGGTGCCGGCGCGACCGGCGGCCCGGCTGCTCGCGGGCCCGGCCCCGGCAGCCGCAGCGGGCATCGGCGAGCTGGACTACGCGAGCGTCGCGTTGGTCACCCTCGCGGTGCCGCAGCCGCAGCTGCCCGAGCTGTCCGGCTTCCTGGTGCCGAGCACCGAAGGGCTGCTGATCAAGGCCGCCACCTTCTTCACCACCAAGTGGGGGCACCTGCGCCGACCGGACGGCGTGGCGTTGGTGCGCGCCTCGGTGGGCCGGTACGGCGAGGAGGCGTATCTCCAGCGCCCCGACGCGGACCTGGCGGCCACCGTGCATCGAGAGCTCTCGGCGGTGCTCGGCACCCCGCTGCCGGCCCCGGTCGACGGGCACGTGCAGCGGTGGGGCGGGGCGCTGCCCCAGTACGCCCCCGGGCACGCCGACCGGGTCGCCGCCGCGCGCACGGCGTTGCGGGCCGCGCACCCCACACTGGTCCTCGCCGGCGCCGGATACGACGGCGTCGGCATCCCGGTCTGCGTCCGCTCCGGCGAGACGGCGGCCGAGGAGATCGTCACAGCACTGGGAGGATCGGCGAGATGACCGAGCAGACCAACGCGGCCCGCCTGCGGGAGCTCAACGACAGCATCCGCTACACCATGTGGTCGGTGTTCCGGGCCAGCGCGCCGCTGCCCTCACTGCGGGACAACGTCACCAGCGAGGTCGTGGCCCTCTTCGACGAGCTGGCCGGCAAGGACGTGGTGGTCCGGGGCGTGTACGACGTCGCTGGTCTGCGTGCCGACGCGGACGTGATGATCTGGTGGCACTCCGCGTCCCCCGACGCGCTCCAGGACGCGTACCTGCGGTTCCGCCGCACCACGCTGGGGCGGGCGTTGACCCCGGTCTGGTCGCAGATGGCGCTGCACCGGCCGGCGGAGTTCAACAAGAGCCACATCCCGGCCTTCCTGGCCGGCGAGGAGGCCCGCCCCTACATCTGCGTGTACCCGTTCGTCCGCTCCTACGAGTGGTACCTGCTGCCCGACGCCGAGCGGCGCGAGATGCTCGCCGAGCACGGGAAGATGGCCCGCGGCTATCCGGACGTCCGGGCCAACACGGTGGCCTCGTTCGCGCTCGGGGACTACGAGTGGATGCTCGCCTTCGAGGCCGACGAACTGCACCGGATCGTGGACCTGATGCGGGACCTGCGCGCGTCCGGCGCCCGCCGGCACGTCCGGGAAGAGGTCCCCTTCTACACCGGCCGCCGGCGCTCGGTCGCCGAGATCGTCAACTGCCTGGTCTGAGCCCGGGACGCTGCCTGGTCTGAGCCCGGACGCACGCTTCGGGCCCGCCGGCCGGTGCCGCACCCCCGCCCGGGTGCGGCACCGGACGGGGGTCAACTGGTCGTCGTGCAGGAGACCAGCGGAACCGGGTTGCTGCCGTTCCACGAGCCGAGGAACCCGAACGTGGTGCTCGCTCCGGCGGCGAGGGTGCCGTTGTGGTTGGCGTTACGTGCGGTGACCAGCGTGCCGTTGGCGCTGACCGTCGCGTTCCACGACGAGGTGACCTGCTGGCCGTTGCCGTAGTTCCAGCTCACCGACCAGCCCTTTGTGGGTGAACCGCCCGCGGTCACCTTCACGTCGGCCTGGAAGCCACCGGCCCACTGACCGGTCACCTGGTACGTCGCCGTGCAGGCCCCAGCCGGCGGCGGGGTGGTCGGCGGCGGGGTGGTGGGCGGGGGAGTGGTGGGCGGCGGGGTCGTCGGCGGGGGAGTGGTCGGTGGCGGGGTGGTCGACCCACCGCCGAAGTCGACGTCGCTGCACAGGTAGTACGACTGGTCCAGGTGGCTGGCCTGCCAGACGGTGTAGACGATGTGCCGCCCGGTGCGTCCCGACGCGTTGACCGGGATCTGGATGGAGACGCCACCGGTGTCCGGGTTCCACTGCGACGCCGGGGTGTTGCCGATCTGGCCGGCCAACTCCAGGTCGTCCCAGCCGAGCGGCTCGGTGAGCGCGTTGAAGCCCTGCTTGGTCACGTACACCCGGATGTAGTCGGCGCCGTGACTGGCCTGGTCGAAGAAGCGGAGCCGGAAGTTGTTCGACACCGAGGTGGTCTTCCAGGCGCCGATGGTGTCCAGCGAGTTGTAACGAGGGCTCTGGGTGCGCCCGCCGCTGCACAGCTGGCCGTTGGGAACGGCACCCTGGTGGTTGCCGCCCACGCCCTCACGGAACAGGCCGTTCCAGTTCCACATGGCGGCCGGATCGGCCTGCCAGGCCTGCCAGCACATCGGGTCCTCGGTGGCCATGCGAGGGTTCTGGAAGTCGTCACCCCAGCGCTGCCAACAGCTGTAGTTGCGCGAGGCCGGGTCGACGACCGAGCCGTGCGCGGAGGCGGGCCTGGCCTGGATCGTGGTCAGCGCGGTGGTCAACAGGAGCGCGGCGGCCGTCGCGATGGCGAACAACCAGAACACGCGTCGTGATCGGATGAGAGTGGACATGGAGCCCCCGGGGGGATGAGGTCGGACGACGACACCCGGACCGACGGGAGTTGCCCACTCCCGCGCCTACTCGCTGGCTCCTGCGATGGCTCTACCCGGCACCATGCCAGCTCGATCGTCAGACGTCAATGGCATCGCGTCGCATCGGCGTGTGCGGGATGCCGTCCTCGACGTACTCCGGGCCGCTGACCGCGAAGCCGTGCCGGGTGTAGAAGGCGACCAGGTGCGACTGGGCGTCCAGCACGCAGGGCCGGTTGCCCACCACCTCCAGCGCCGCGGTCATCAGTCGGCCGGCCTGCCCGCCGCCGCGCGCCGCCGGTGCCACCACCACCCGACCGATCCGGGCAGTGCCGTCCGGGTCGGCCAGGATCCGCAGGTACGCCAGCGGCGCGCCGCCGTCGGTCAGCCAGAGGTGCCACGTGCCCGGCTCGACGTCGCGCCCGTCGAGTTCCGGGTACGGGCAGTTCTGCTCCACCACGAACACGTCGATGCGCAGCTTGAGCAGGTCGTGGAAGGTGCGGGTGTTCAGGTCGGCGAAGGAGGCCGTCCGGATCTCGGTGGTCTGCGAGGGCATTCGACGATGGTAGGCCGCCTCACCTGGTGCCCGGTCGAGGTGCCAGGTAGGTGGCGGCCACGGCGGTGAGCAGCAGGACGCCGCCGGCGACGACCGGCAGCGGGAGCGGCTCGTGCAGCAGCACCACCGCCAGCGCCGCGGCGGTGAGCGGTTCGAGCAGGGTCAGTACGGCGGCGACGCTGCCCGGGGTGGTGCGCAGCCCGGCGTAGAACAGCGCGTACGCCACTGCGGTGGTGATCACGCCGAGGTGCAGCAGCAGTGCCACCGTGTCGGGGCGTACCGGCACGCTCACCCCGGCGACCACGGCGAACGGCGCCAGAGTCAGCGCTCCGACAACTGTGGAGATGGTGGTCAGCGTCATCGGTGCGACGCGCTGCGACACCTGTCGGCTGATCAGGGTCGTCACCGCGTACCCGAGGCCGGAGCCGGCAGCCGCGAGCAGGCCGAGCAGCGGCGCTGGCGCCGCGGCGGTCGGGTCCGCCGTCGCCCCGGTGATCAGGGCGAGACCGACCACGGCCGCGACCAGCGTGGCGAGACGCAGCGGGCCGGGGATCCGTCGGGCGCGCGCCGACTCCCAGGCCGCGGCGAGCACCGGGGCCAGGCCCAGGCTGACGACGGTGGCCACGCTGACGCCGGCCCAGGCCACGGCCGCGAAGTAGAGCGCCTGGTAGAGGCCGAGGCCGACGCCGGTGAGCAGCAGGGGTACGGGTGCCGCGCGCAGGGTGGCCAGGATCGCGCCGAGCCGAGCGGCGGTGCACGCCAGCAGGACGAGCGCGGCGATCGCGAGGCGGTGGAAGCCGATGCTCACCGGGCTGAGCCCGGTGCTGTCGTGCAGGAGTTGCACCGCCACACCGGTGGTGCCCCACAGCACGCCGGTGACGGTGATCTGGATCAGGCCGGTGCGGGCCTGGTCGACGGCCGGCGCCGAGGCAGCCGGTTGCACGGTACGGGAAACGGACACGGATGCGCTCCGAAGGATGAGCCGTTGACGGGGACGACGTCGACGGAGCGCGTACGGCGGCGAGCCGGGTCGGGTCAGGTCACCCGATCGGCGAGAGGCGCGGCGCTCCGCTCAGGAGCGCGGCGGGGGCAGGACGCCCAGCAGTGGCCGCATGGGGACGACCGTACCGCAGGCGCGGTCAGGCCGGGCGTGCGCCGACGGCGTCGCGGATCTCCGCGCCCACGTCGCCCTCGACGGCACGGGCGCAGTGCCCGCAGCAGAAGAAGCGGCCGTTGACCTCGACGCCGTGCCCGACGATCTTGATCTGACAGTGCTCGCAGATCGGTGCCAACCGGTGGATCGCGCACTCGAACGAGTCGAAGGTATGCACGTCACCGCTGACGGTGCGCACCTCGAACGCCATCCAGTAGTCGTTGCCGCAGACCTCGCACGTTGCCACTGAAACCTCCCACATCACGACATGTATCTACAGACTGCTCTCGGCTCGGCCGCTCGCGAGGCGAAATGTCGAGGTGCAGGAGTCGTGGCGGCGTGTCGGCGTCGGCGTGTTGTCCGTTGTGTGGGGTGAACCGCCGCAACCCCGGAGGATCACAGTGATCAAGCGCAACAAGCTCTTCGGCAACCAGACCCGGGTCACCTTCTGCCTCCCCCGGGACGCCCCGCCCGGCCCGGTGAGCGTGGTCGGCTCCTTCAACGGGTGGGAGCCGGGCCGGCACGAGATGGTGACCCGCCGCGACGGCACCCGAACGGTGACCGTGAAGCTTCCCCCGGGTGAATACCGGTTCCGCTACCTCGCCACCGGCGGCGTCTGGCTGGACGACGAGTCAGCCGACCAGGTCGACGACCGGGGGAGCCTGCTCCGGATCTGAGGGAAAACTCGCCACCATCGATGGATTTATCGATGGGAGTCTTTACTGTTAACAAAGTTTAAATTACCTTGAGGGGCACCCACCGTACCTGAAGAAGGAGCTGCCCCGATGCGTCGAAGAATGACCATTCCGCTGGTGGCGGCGGGTGCTGTCGCCGCCACCCTCACCGTCGCCGCCCCCGCGCAGGCGCACGGCTACGTCTCCGCCCCGCCCAGCCGGCAGGCGCTCTGCGCGCAGGGCCGGGTGCCCGACTGCGGGCAGATCAAGTACGAGCCGCAGAGCGTCGAGGGCCCCAAGGGCCTGCGCAGCTGCAACGCCGGAATCGCCCAGTTCGCCGTCCTCAACGACGACAGCCGGGGCTGGCCGGCCACCTCGGTGGGCAGCTCGCTGACCTTCACCTGGGTGAACACCGCCCGGCACGCCACCAGCAACTGGGAGTACTGGATCGGCAACACCCGTGTCGGCGTGGTCAACGGCAACAACCAGCAGCCGGGCGCCACCGTCTCGCACAACGTCAACCTCGGCGGCTTCTCCGGCCGGCAGAAGATCCTCGCGGTGTGGAACATCTCCGACACGGCGAACGCCTTCTACTCCTGCATCGACGTGCAGATCGGCGGCGGCGGGTCGAACCCGACCCCCACCCCGACCCCCACCCCCACCCCACGGC
>NZ_JAGPYA010000055.1:0-47371 GCF_018070245.1 Micromonospora sp. M61
CCGAGCATCACGAACAGCTCGCCGTCGTCGATGGACAGGTCCACGTGGTCGACCGCGACCGTCCCGTCCGGGTAGCGCTTGTGCAGGGCGGTCACCTCGATGCCCGCCATCAGCGTCGCACCGCCCCGAGCGTCACACCGGCGATGAGGTGCCTGCGCACGAGGTACGCGAAGACGAGCACCGGTAGGGCGAACACCACGGAGGCGGCGGCCACGAGACCCCAGTCCGTGGTGGTGCCGCCGATGAGGCCGGCGATGGCGGGTGGGGCCGTGCGGACATCGTCGCTGGAGGTGAGGAAGGTGGCGAACACGAATTCGTTCCACGAGAAGATGAGTGCGAAGACCGCCGTCGCGGCGATGCCGGGCACGAGCAGGGGGAGGGTGAATCGCCGGAACGCCTGCAAACGGGTGTAGCCGTCGAGCATGGCGGCATCCTCGTACTCAGCGGGCACCTCGTCGACGAACCCCTTCATCATCCAGATCGTGAACGGGACGTTGAAAGCGCTGTAGATGAGGATCAAGCCGAGCTTGTTGTCGATGAGTCCGACTTGGCGGTACATGAGGAAGATCGGGATCACGACCACCACGGGCGGCATGAAGCGCGTGGACAGGATGAAGAACAGTTGGTCCTTCTTGGCCTTGACGGCGAAGCGTGAGTAGGCCCAGGCCGCCGGGACCCCCAGCACGGTGGCCAGCACCGTGGAAGCTCCGGCGACCACGACGGAGTTGAGGAACGAGACGGACAAGGCCGAGCGACCGCCGTCGGGGGCGATGAACACGTCCTTGTAATGGGCCAGAGTGACAGTGAAGTCGAAGAACTTGGCCGGGATGGCGTAGACGTCCCGGTTCTCCTTGATGGACGTCTCGATCATCCACAGCACCGGAAAGAGCATCACGACGGCCAGCACGGTCAGCAGCGTGACCTCCAGCGCGGAGCGGCCCCGTCCGCCCAGGCGGCGCGCGGGGGGAGTGTGATCCCGGGCAGGACCTGTGGACACGGCCTCGTCGACGGAGACGGCCATCAGCCCTCCTTGAGCTTGTTCAGGTAGCGCAGGTAGAACTGCGTGAGGACGATGACGACGAGGACCATGAGGATCCCGTACGCCGAAGCGGTTCCGGTGTTGAAGCCCAGGAACGCGACCTTGTAGATGTGGAACGACAACGTCTCGGTGGAGACACCCGGGCCTCCGTTGGTGAGGATGTAGACGAGGTCGAACAGCCGGAATGCCTCGATGGCCCTGAACATCACGGCAATGAGGAGCAGTGGCCATACCAGTGGAAGAGTGATGGTGCGGAACCGGAACCACTCCGACGCCCGGTCGATCGAGGCGGCCTCGTAGAGGTACTTGGGAACCGCGGTAAGGCCCGCGAGTGCGATGAGCATGATGAACGGCGTCCATTGCCAGGTGTCGACCACGATCAGGGAGAGCAGTGCTGTTCGCTGCCGGGTGAGCCACTCCACCTGCCCCAGGCCGAGCGAGCCGAGCATGCTGTTGACCACACCGAACTGCGCGTCGAGCATGAATCGCCAGAACAGCCCGACCACGACCGGCGACAGCATCATCGGAACCAGGAACAGAGTGGTCAGCACTCCTCGCCCATGCGTGCGCCGTGAGATCAGGTAGGCGATGCCGAACCCGAGCACGGTCTGCAGGCCGACCGCGCCGACCACGTAGATCAACGTCGTCAAGGCACGCGTGTGGACCTGCGCCGACGTCAGGATGGCGGTGTAGTTCCCGAACCCGATGAAATTGGCGGGCCCTCCGCGAGTGGCCGAGTAGTCGGTGAAAGACAGGTACAACGCCCACAGCAACGGGAACACCGACATGGCGAGCAACAGCAGCATCGCGGGGGAGATGAAGGTAACGGCGAGCCAGCGGTCGCTCAACCGGCGGGACCGACCCGGTGCAGGTGGCGTCGCGGACGCCACCTGCCCGGGGTGATCGGTCTTCAGAGGGACGGCGTCACTCACAGTCCGCCGCCGCCCTTGCGGCTGCTCGAGTCGAGCACGCTCTGCTGCTCCTTGGCGATGTCGTCGAGCGCATCCTTCGGCTTCTTCGCGCCGTTGAGAGCCGCGTTCACGTTGGTGTTCTCAATGTCGACGAGGCGCGCGTACTCGGGCACGTTCCACATGTCCCGCATCCGCGGAACCGAGTCGGTGTACACCTGGTTGAACGGCCCGGCATTGAGGAACTCGGGCGACTCCAGGGCGTCCGTACGCGATGGCACGCCACCCGCCGCGGCCCACTTCTTCTGGATGTCAGCCCGCTCGAACCACTTCATGAAGTTCAGGGCCTCCGCCTGGTTTGCCGTGGAGGAGTAGGCCGACACGTGCATACCCATACCGCCAAGCGGCACCAGGTTCGTCTTCTGGCTCGGCAGGGTGGCAAACCCCAGCTTGTTGAGAATCTGCTCCCGCGTGGTGCCGAGTGTCGACTGCTTCGGATCGAGCAGGCCCCCACTCGCGGCGATCCAGTTGAACGCGATGCAGGCCTTGCCCTGAGCGACCGCCGCGTTCACCTCGTCGATGAACCAGTTGCCGGAGCCCTTGGCGGTCAGCGGCTTCATCTTGTTGACCAGGACGTCCATCGCCTCCTGGCCCGCAGCGTCGTTGAGGACGCCCTCGATCTTGCGGTTCTTGGGGTCCCAGAGGTTGCCGCCGTAGACGCCGTTGACCGTGTTGTAGGTGACGGCCGCGGCGTCGGAGCCGTTGGCCTGGTGGAAAGCCAGCCCGCTGACGCCAGGGTTGTCCGCCTGGCACCTCTCGGCGGCTGAGATCATCTGGTCCCAGGTCTGCGGTGGCTTGTCGCCGATCAGGTCCTTGCGGTAGATCATCGTCCAGGTGTCGCCGAGCAGCGGCAGTCCGTACAAGCTGGCGTTCTCGTCGCGCTTGCCGGTCTCCGCCTGGGGGAACTGGCCGTACGCCGCCAGGAGGTACGGGTTGTAGGCCGCGACGTCGATGTTGTTCTTGACGAAGTCGGTGAGGTCGAGGATGTTGCCGTTCGTCACGGCCTCGCCGATGTGTTGCGAGTCCAGGATCGCGATGTCGAAGTCGGTCTTGCGCGCGGCGAACTGGGTGAACATCGCGTCGTGCCAGTTGGCGTTCGGCACGGTGTTGACCTTGATGGTCGCGTTCGGCCGCTCTTTCTTGTACTCCGCGTTCGCGAAGGCTTCCAGTGCCTGGGCGGGCGGCCAGTCGAACCAGATGAAGCTGAGGTTCAGCGGGTCCTTGGTGAGCTCCGGGATGGTCGCCGGCGCCTTGGGGGCGCTCGTCTTCCCGCCGTCGTCCTTGTCATCGCCGCAAGCCGTCACGGTCGTGGCCACCAGCAGCATGGCCGCCGTCGCCAGCCGTACCTTTCGGCCGGGAGCGGACATTCTTCCTATTCGCTTCGGATAGCGCATTTTTATGCCTGCTTTCTGGGTGGGGACTTCTAGAACCTCGCTATGTGCTTCGCCGAGCAGTTGCTGGGTTGTGCAGGCGTGTTGCCCGGCTGCCGCGGGGGCCGACCCGCGGACCGGCGTCACGAGTGCGCCGCGATGTACTGGGTCGTCATGCTGTCGAACAGTCCTTCGGCCCATCTACGGCCGGGTGACGAACCGAGCAGGACGTCGAACATGCCTAGGGGAGCTTCAGGTGATCGAAGTAGAGCGATGGCTGGCGGCCCCGCCATGGGTGCGGGATGGCGGGCATCCGACACCTTTCCTATACGATCCGAGTGGGGGCGTCAGCATCCCGCAGCGCTGCGATCGATGTCAACAGCTTCCCGAAGACGCAAGGAAGGACCTCACGCCACGATGGACGACGAAGCGATGACCGCGCGGGGCCGTAGGGCCGTGACGGGCGGAATGCCGCCGGGAAGATCTGGTGGCCGGCTCGCCGACGAGGTGTACGACACGCTGCTCGGACAGCTGATGTCGCTACGGATCGAGCCTGGCTCCCGCGTCACGATCGACGTCCTCGCGCGAGAGCTGGGAGTCTCGCAGACGCCGATCCGAGACGCTCTGAACCGCATGGAGGCCGAGGGCCTGGTCGTACGTGTTCCTCATGCCGGCTACCGCATTCCTCCCCAGATCACTCGTCACCGATTCGAGGACATGCTCGAGGTCCGGCTGCTCCTCGAACCGGCGGCGGCGCGCAGGTCCGCGGAACGCGCGTCCTCGGAGCAGGTGGCCGGTCTGCGACGAATGCTGGAGGAGATGGCGGAGTTGGAGGGGGGCAACGAGCCGATGGCCTATGGCGCCTTCGGGCTACGCGACGCCGCTTTTCACGATCTCGTCGCCCTGAGCGCGGAGAACCAGGTCATCCGTGAAGCGCTCGCTCGCCTGCACAGCCATGTGCACCTCTTCCGGCTTCACCACGACACCCAGGTCACTCACCTGGCCATGGCCGAGCATGAGGACATTGTGGCCGCGATCGCCGCGCGTGACCCCGACGCCGCCGCCTACGCGATGCGTCGGCACATCCTGCGGTCCGGCGAGCGTTTCCGACGATTGTTCGACGAGGTCGAGGGCGCGGAAGGAGTGGCGGTAGAGGCTTGACGGGCACGCTGGGCCGAGGAATGCTAACCCAATCCTGATCGGATCGGATTGGATCCACCTCACCCGCCCCCAGATGCGAGGAGAAGCAGGTGCCCAGAGCGCTGCTCCTGACCGGCGACGCCGCCGAGGAGCTCGACACCATGTACCCCTACTATCGCGTGCAGGAGGGCGGCTGGGACGTTGACGTCTCGTCACGGACGATGCGTGACGTGCAACTGGTCATCCACGAGTTCGACCCCAACTCCGACGCCTACGTGGAGAAGAGCGGCCGGAAGCTGCCGGTCGACGTGCCCTGGGCCGAGGTCGACGTCGAGCGCTATGACGCCCTGATCATCCCCGGGGGACGTGCCCCCGAGTGGATCCGGGTCGACGCCGACGTCAGGCGCATCACCGAGCACTTCTTCGCGCGCAACCTCCCCATCGCGCTGGTATGCCACGGCGCGCAGGTGCCAGCGGTGTACGGGCTGCTGAAGGGTCGAAAGACGGCGTGCTTCCCCCCGATCACCGGTGACATGGAAAACGCGGGCGCGACGGTCATCGACGCTCCCGACGTCGTGGACGGCAACCTCGTCTCCTGCCGGGGATGGCCCGACATGCCGCAATTCGGCAGGGCGATGATGGAGGTCTTCTCGAAGTCCGTCAGCCCCGCATCGGCATGAGCGCACCCGCCCTGCCCCGGTGACGGCACTTCGGACCGTCACAGTCGACGGCTCACCCATCCACGTCCTGGAGAGCGGCACCGGGCCCGCGGTGCTGATGCTGCACGGCTCCGGACCCGGCACGACCGGGTCCGGCGCCTGGGCAACGACGGCCCAGGCGCTGGGCACGTCCTGGCACCTGGTGGCTCCTGACCAGGCGGGCTTCGGCCGCACGCCTGTCCCGGCGGGCTCCAGGGGTGGGCTCCGGCTGTGGACGGAGCAGGCCGCGGGCCTGATGGATGCTCTCGGGTTCGAGCACTACGCCGTAGTGGGCCACTCCATGGGCGGTGCCGTGGCGCTGGCGTTGGCGGCTGCGCGCCCCCAGCAGGTCACCCGTGTCGTGGCGGTCTCGACGATGGGCGCCCCCGGGGCGCCGCTGTCCGCCGAGCTCGACGCGATCTGGGCCGCCCCCGCCGGCACGGTCGGGGCACGAGACATGCTGAGTCGCCTCGTCCTCGACCAAGCGCTCGTGACCGATTCGGCCGTCGATGCCCGTGCAGCTGCGATGCGAGCGGGGGCGGCCGCATTCGCGTCGTTGTTCCCTCCACCCAGGGCACGATGGGTCGACGAGCTCACCCTCTCGGCGCAAACGCTGGCAGCGGTGTGCGCACCCGTGCTGCTCGTACACGGCGCCGAGGACCGGGTCACCCCACTTGAGACGGCAGCCCAGCCCTTGCTCGAACACCTGACCGATGTCCGCCTGCACGTGCTCGGCCGATGCGGGCACGTGCCGGCGATCGAGCACCCGCACGAGTTCAGGGACCTGCTGTCGTGCTTCCTCGGCCGGGACCGAGATCACTGATTGCTGCGGCAGGTCCGCGGCCGGGCTGAAGAGCATCAGGCGCACCGATCCGACGCCCAGGCCCGTCCCTGGCTTGCCGCCCGTCGTCGGCCCTCCGCTCAGACCACCATCACTGGGGTGGCAGTGGTGCGGCTGGGCGTACCGCCGTGAAGTCGGCGTGTTCGTACCGGGTGGCGGAGAGCAGCAGCAGCCACTCGTCACAGCCCTGCCACGGGTAGAGGTCGGCGGCTCCACCGCGTACGGTCCGGGGCCCGTCACCGGTCCGTGGCAGCGCGTCTGCCGGCGCGCCGTCGAACCCGGGAGTCCACACGTCGGCGCAGAGCTCGTTCGCCGAGCCCAGCGCCGCCAGCCCGAACGCGTTCTCGCTGGCGGCCGTCCGCGCTTCGTCTCCGAAGTCGTCGAGGAGCTGGTCCTCGTCGGGTTTCCCGTCACCGCGGAAGGTGAGCGTGGTGGTGCCGGCCCGCGCCGCGTATTCCCACTGCGCCTCGCTGGGCAGCTGGAAGGGCAACAACTTGAGCAGGTCCTCCAGATCGCCTTCAAGCCGGGCGGTGCCGGTGTCTGCCTCGGCGTAGTCGTCTTCGTACTCGGGCAGCCAGTGCCGGACCTGCGCCACGGTCAGCGGGTGCCGCGCGAGCAGGAACGGCTCGACCCGCACCTCGCGTACCGGCTGTGCGTCCTTAGCGTTGGCGAGGAACGGCTCGACCGTGTCCTCGACGCCACCACTGCGCTCGATAGCGCGTACCGCGTCGAGCTCTGCCTCGGACAGGCCCATCTGAAACGTGCCGCCCGGAACCTCGCGAAACACGACCCCCGACGGGACATGCCTCCATGCCGGTCGGCCGGCCACGATCTCCTCGGTCCACATGGCGGCGAAGGCTAGCAGGCAATCCGCCCGGCGGTCTGTCCCGACGACCCCGCCGCTCGCGCCCGCGCCAACCGCCTGGTGAAGCCTCTGACCGAAAGGTACCGACACCCCGAAAAGGCATAGCGGCGCTGGCCGACGACCAACTGAATGGCCAACCAGCGTCTTTGTCAGGAGCCAGTTCTTCCTCGCCGCGCCGGCCGCGGCCGGCGCGTGTCACCGCCGTAGTCTGTCTGCGGAGGCGGCGACGGTTGGTGGTCAACCCTGGACTCGGCAGGTCGCAGCTATCTCGCCGAACAATCCGAGATCCGCCCGTCGCTGGTGCCGAGGCATAGACGTCCGTCCCGGTCCCGCTACTGTCAGCGCGGTCGGTATGCCAGGCACCCCTGCAACGGCAAGTTGCCAGCGCCAGCGCACGATGTCGGTTCGATCCGGGCTCCTATACTCGCCCGATGATCGAGGGATGGTCGGTTGTCCCGGAGCGGGCGGCGGTGGGTGCTGCTGGCCTGAACGTCGAGGTCGTGCATGGTGATGGGGTCACCTTCGCGTACGGGGCCGACGCTCTGGTCGTGATCGTCGACGCCGGAGACCGGCCCCACGGCAACGCAGTCGACAACGAGAACACACTGGTGCTGCGGGAGCCTTTGCCCAGCGAGGCGACTCAGTGGATGACCTCGAAGAACGAGTCCAATCAGCCGCTTCTGGGCTTTGTCAAGATGGCCGATGGCTGCCTGGCTCTCGGGAAGCTCTACCAAGCCTGCAGCATCTACCGGGGAATGGACCCGTACACGGGGGAACAGCGGTCACTCAAGTTCGCTGAACTGACGTGGGGCGAGCGCCTTCCCCCCGGACTGCTGGACAAGGTGCGACCGACGACGACGCTGCCGGTACCCGGTATCGACTGGCTGGACGATGTGCCGCAGGACCTGACCCGGGCACTGCGCTCGTTTCTGACCGCCTGGTACGTCGATGTGCCGGCGCCACCGGCCACACCCCAACAAGCGGCCATGAAACTTCCGGCGCCGTTGCTGGCGTTCCACAGCATTGCCGCCAGCCGCGAGGTAATCCTCGGCCAGCAGGACTTCATCGAGCCGCTCGACGGGATCGAGTACCTGGAAGACGAGCCGCTGGTGGTCTTCGCGGCCGAGAATCAGGGCGTCTGGGTGGCGTTGATCGACCCTACCGACGACGATCCGGTCGTTTGGTACGACGGCGGCCCGGAGCGGCTGCGCGAACGGGAACGCCTCAGCGGCTTCCTGCTCCAGTTCGCCCTCAACGAAGCGGTGAGCACCTCACCGTTCACCGGCTTCGCCACGGTCACCCCGGAGGTGTTGGACCGGTTCGTCGAGGATCTGGTTCCCGTTCCGCTGCAACCGATGCGTGTACCTGGCGACCCGACCCGCCATTGGGTGGCTCCCGGACTGGTCGCCATGGCCGCCGACTACGGCGAGAGTGGTATCTGGCTGAGCGTCGGCAGCCGGCAACGCTCAGCCCTGAGGCCCCTACGCTCTCGCCTCGAATGGGAACAGTTCAATGGTTAGCCAACAAAGTCTCTCCGGTCCGAGCGCATCTCTGCTGCGGCGGGATGGGCACGTATCGCTGGTCGGCGAGTGGGGTGGCGGCCTGCGGGCCGAATCGTGAAGGGTGTGGTCATGAACGCCGCCTACGTTCTCGTGCACAGTCCGTCGGTCGGGCCCCTCACCTGGGCGTCGACAGCGCAGACACTCGAAGACTCGGGCGCGGTGGCCATCGTGCCGTCACTCCTGGGCGTCGCGGATGCGCGTCCGCCGTTCTGGCGGTCCGTCGCCGAAAAGGTCAGAGCCGCGATCGACCGGCTACCGCCGGACCAACCCGTCGTCATCGTGGCGCACAGCAACGCTGGCCTCTTCGTGCCGGTGATCGTGGAAGCAACCTCCCGACGGATCGTCGGCTGCCTGTTCGTCGATGCGGCGCTGCCGTCACCCGCCGGACCGACGCCTGTCGCGCCACCTGAGCTGTTGGAGTTTCTAGGCCCGAAGGTGACCGACGGTCGGCTTCCGCAATGGACGGCGTGGTGGGACGAGTCCGACGTCGCGCCGATGTTCCCGGACGCGCAGACGCGCAGAGCTGTGTCGGCCGAACAGCCCCGGCTGCCGCTGAGCTACTACGAGGAACTTGTGCCCACCCCGGCCGGCTGGGACGACCGGCCGTGCGGCTACCTGCTGTTCGGTCCACCGTACGAGCCGGTCGCCATCGATGCGAGGCAGCGCGGCTGGGCCGTCGACCACGTTCCAGGCAGGCATCTGAACCAGCTGGTGGACCCGCAAGCTGTGACGGAGCGCATCATGGCGATGACCCGTGACTGGCGATCCTCTACGTCCTGAGTCCCGACCTGATCCGACGCACTGATCTGCCGCTGACGGCGGGCCTCGACTGACGACGTCGCCGGGCCTACCCGAGCAGCGTCGCCGCCGCGGCCAGGGTGGCCAGCGACAGCGTCGTGGTCACCACCACCGCTCGGTTGGTCACCGTCTCGCCGACGCCGTACTCCTGGCTGTAGATGAACGTGTTCTGCGCTGTCGGCAGGCCCGCGCACACCACCACGGCGAGCAACTGCGGTGCGGACAGGTGCAAGGCCAGCCCGGCCGCGTACGCGATGACCGGCTGTGCGACGAGCTTCAGCGCGGTGATCATGGCCAGCTCGCCCGGCTTGGCCGGCTCGTCCCGCGACGGCGCCGTGCGGTGCAGCGACGCGCCGAGCGCGACCAGGGCGGTCGGCACCGCGGCGCCCGACAGCAGGGTGAGTGACGCGCTGGCCGTCGACGGCAGGTGCAGGCCGGTAGCCGAGCACGCGACACCGAGCAGCGACGCCAGGATCACGGGGTTGCGTACCGGCAGGGAGGCGAGACGGCGGGCCCGTACCCGCCCGGCCGGGTCGCTGTGCCGGTCCAGGGCGATCAGGATCACGGGCGTCACCACCAGAAGTTGCAGCAGCACCACCTCCGCCAGGAACGACACGTTGCCGAGAACCTGCGTTGCGATGGGGATGCCGAGGTTCGCCGAGTTTACGTACCCGGCGGCCATGCCCCAGATGGGCCGTTCGCCGGGCTTGCGACCGAACAGCCAGCTCGCGCCGGCCCAGCCGAACCCGACGACCGCGGCCGTGCTCACCCCGAAGGCGAGCAGGGGGCGGCCGGCGAACCCGGAGAGCGGCATGTGGGACAGGGCTAGGAACAGGGCGGACGGCATCGCAAGTTGGAACACGAATCGGCCGAGCACCGCCGCCGCCGCCTCACCCAGCAGGCCCCAACGACAGGCCGCGTAGCCGACCGCAGTAAGGATCCAGATCGGTACGAACGCCGACACCAAGCTCATCCGGGCGTCACCGGCGGCGGGCGTCGCGCCGGCTCAGGGACTGGCGGGCGTACGAGCCGAGAAACCCGGCGACGATCTCCACCTGGGCGAGGATGTCATCGAGCTGCGCAGGGTGAGCCCGCTTCCGTGACACTCCACCGCGTTTTCGCCGGTCATCAGATACATCGACGCGTCCAAGGTGCGTACCAAGCCGCCGGGCAGCCGGGGTCGTCCACGTGTACGTCGATCGGGAGGCCACGCGTTCAGCCTCGCATCCCGTCCGGACCGGGCAAACATCCCGCTCATCCACAACTTCACGGGGTCATCCCCAACGTGCGCATCTGGCACCCCTCTGTGTCAAGAGGCCGCGGTGAGGGCTGTTCTAGGCTGGGGTGTGGCGGGTCCGGGAAGTGACTTTTCCGAAGTGTCGATCTCGGGGTTCAGGTCGGCCGCGCTGGATTGCAGAGTCGCCCCCGCGTGTCCTCCCGGACCCGTCCTGACCAGCTTCGCGTCGGCCACCATCTGTCGGTAGACGATGTCGGACAGCCGCCGCTTCAGTGCCCGCAGGGCCTCCATCGGGGTCTTGCCCGCGGCCAGTCTGCGCCGGTAGTAGCGGCGCCCTTCGGTGTCACGGCGTAGCTGGACGATGGCCATGATGTGCAGCGCCCGGTTGATGCGCCGGTTCCCGGCCCGGGAGAGCCGGTGCCGGTTCTGATCGCCGGACGAGGCATCGATCGGTGCGGTGCCGTTCCACGAGGCGAAGTGGGCGCGGCTGGTGAACCGCGCGATGTCTCCGATGTCGCCGATCAGGCGGGCGGCGCCGGACGGTCCGATGCCGGTCAGGTCCATCAGCCGGCTTCCGGTGCTGGCGACCAGGTCGGTGAGCTCCTGTTTCGCGGCTTTGATCTTCTTGTCGATGACGACGAGTTCGCCGATCAGCTCGGAGGCCAGCCGCCGGCGGGTCTTGCCGACCACGTCACGCGGGCGCACGGTGCCCAGCAGGGCGCGGGCCTGCTGGGCGGACAGGTCCTTCTTCGCGCCGCCGGGCACCAGTTCGAGTAGCAGGTGGTGCAGCCGGTAGACCACGTCGGTGCGGGCTCGGCCGAGCTGGTCACGACGGTCGACCAGCAGCCGTAACGCGACTGTGGTGTCGTCGGCGACGACCTGCCGCAGACCGTCGGTGCGCAGGGCGACCACAGCGACGCTGCGGGCGTCGACCGGGTCGGTCTTGCGGCCCTGGCCGGTGGCGAACACCCGGGCCCGGGCGGACAGCTTCGCAGGGACGTCCACGACGGTCTCGCCGTCGGCGACCAGGCGTTGAGCGACGTGCCGGCCGATGCCGTTGCAGCCCTCGACCGCCCACAGGCGGTCCTTGTGCTTGCGACCGGCGGCGAGCATGGCCTGGTAGCCGTCGCGGTCGGTGCCGAACCGGCCCTGCCCGAGCGACTTCTCCCGGGCGTTGATGATTTCGATGGTGGCGGAACGCTTGTGCGGGTCCACGCCGATGATGACCTGGGCCACCGTGTCCTCCCTCGATCCGACGGTGTTCGTCGACGGGAGGGCAGCGCTACCTTGAGCCGGGCAGTCCCCTCTTGAGCCTCTCACCGCCGCGGTGACCGGCGGGGCGCACGCCAGATGAGAGCCACACCAACCTGCGGTGGGCAGCCGCGATGAGAGCGACCCCACCGGTCACCTCGACCAAGCCTGGCCGGGCTGCGGTCGTACCACCAGTCAATAGGTAGCCGCGTACCGCGCTGCATCGAGCGTGATGCCCAGGGGGTGCTGCAGCTCGCGCCCGGCGGTCGGCGGGGTTCTCGGGACGGGGGATGAGACATCGCCGTGGAGTGCTCTGGTGTGGTCTGGCTCATCCGCCGCGCCGTACGAAGCCGGCCACCGAGGCCGGCAGTTCATCCTGCGGCATGTCCTCGCAGCCGGGACGGACGAAATCGAACAGGAGCACAACGCGGTCACTGGTGCCGTAGTTCCACGCCTCGTGGGTGACGGTGTCGTCGATGACGAAGGTTTCACCCTCGCGCCACTGTCGAGTTTCGTCGCCCACTCGCAGCGCGCAGTCCTGCGGCACGACGAGTCCGAGATGCGCGCGGTAAACGGTGGTAACCCATCCCTGATGTGGCTTGATGTGGGTGCCAGGAGCCATCCGAGAAAACCCAGCGGTCGTCAGGTGAGGGATCTTCGTCAACGCGGAGGCAGTGTTCGGGCATGCTTCGAGCGCCTCCTCGATCCGCTCCCCGAAGGCGACAAGTCCATAGACGCTCCAGCCCTGGCCGTACATCTCGCGTTGGACCCACGGCTGGTAGGTCTCAAGCGGGAGAGCAAGGCATTCATCTCGAATGGCATCCCACCGTGCCCGAAGGTCGGCCAGGAAAGGGAACTGCCGCTGGTCCACGAACATGGGAAACCATGATGCACCAATGTCGGGTGGTGTGGGGTACGACGCCGCACGACCCGACTCCAACGATCATGCCAACCATCAGTCGAGCGGGATACCAGGCCGTGTTCCGAACCGGGACACCCAGGCGATGGTCGGACGGCCCTGCGGCCGCCCGACCATCGTCCTGCGGTCAGGCAGTCAACTGCCGGCTCACATCGGCTGAGTCGTGCAGGTTGGTCATCTGCACGAAACGGCCGTCGTTGACCTTGTAGATCGCGTACTCGACGATCTCGAACGACTTTCCGGTCGGAGCGACGCCGAGCCACTCCTTTACCGGGGTGCCGGTGTTGACCACACGCGCGGCGATGCGGTCGCGGTCGAACAGCAGTTCCTGGACCTCCCAGTGCATGTCCGGAACGGCGTTGACGATGGACCGCATGTCGGCGAGGACATCGTCCCTCGTCCCCGGCTCGCCGTTCAGCATGACCTCGTCGGCGATGAACTCGTCCATCCGGTCGAGCTCATGGGCGTTGAGTGTCGCGATGTACCGCAGATACCAGTCACGACTATCGCTGACGGTCACTGCAATTGTTCCTTTCGTTCAGTAGGTGATCCGGCCCTGGCGGTTGTGGTACTCACCGGTGGGACCGTCGGGGCCGATCAGGGCCAGGGCGACAGTGGCGTCGGTGCCTTCGGTGACGGTCTGGTGCCCCTTGTGACTGTTGAGGTCGGTGGCGGTGTAGCCGGGGTCGGAGGCGTTGATCCGCATTTCGGGCAGGTTCTTGGCGTACTGAATGGTGAGCGCGAGCACCGCAGCCTTCGAGCTGGCGTACGGAATCATGTATCCGTTGAAGGAGTCGTCCTCCGGGTCCAGCAGGGCGCGGGGGAAGCCGAGTCCGGAGGCGACGTTGACGATCACCGGCGCGGACGACTGCCGCAACAGGGGCAGGGCGGCCTGTGTGACCCGTACGACGCCGTAGACGTTGGTCTCGAAGGCCACGCGCATCGCGTCGACGTCCAGGTCGTCGAGGCCCCACGACGGTCCCACGACGGCCGCGTTGTTGATCAATACGTCGAGGGTTCGCAGCGACCCGATCGCCTTGTCGACGCTGTCCTGGTCGGTGACGTCGAGCTGAACCGCGATGGCTCCGAGGTCGCGGGCGGCATCGCCGGAGGCCAGGTCACGCATGCCGGCGTAGACGGTGTGGCCAGCGGCGATCAGGCGGCGGGTGGTCTCCAGACCGAGGCCCTTGTTGGCTCCGGTCACCAAAGTTGTGGTCATGCGACCCAATGTGCGCCGCCGCCGGATCGACCGGCAGGCCCTGTTCGACGGTGGGACCAGCAGTACCACCCACTGCGCCGGATGCCGGGCATCATGGATGACGTGGATGAGTTCGCGCAGGTCCTCCGGGCATGGCGGGACCGGGTACGCCCGGCGGATGTGGGCCTGCCCCCGGGCCTGGGCCGTCGCGCTCCCGGGCTGCGTCGTGAGGAGTTGGCTCTGCTCGCCGGGGTGAGCGTGGACTACATCGTCCGCCTGGAGCAGGGCCGGGCCCGTCACCCCTCGCCGCAGCTGCTGGCCTCGCTGGCCCGGGCGCTGCGCTTGAACGACCTGGAACGCGACCACCTGTTCCGGGTCGCGGGCGCGGCCGTACCGCCGGCGGGATTCGTGCCCCGACAGGTGACTCCGAGCGCGCAGCGGATGGTGGACCGGTTCCGCAACGCCCCGGTGGCTGTGGCGGTGCATACCGCGATCGGTGAACTGGTGCTGTGGAATCCACTCTGGGCGGCTCTGTTCGGTGACCCGTCCAGCCTGACCCGGCTGGAGCGCAATGTCACCTGGATGTACTTCGCGGGTTCCATCCCGGTGACGCACACCCCCGAGGACGACGAGGCGTACGCGCGAGACCTCGTCGGTCACCTGCGTACAGCGGCCGGCCGCTACCCGGACGATCCGGATATCCCCCAGCTGATCGATCGTCTGCTCAAGGCTTCCCCTGGCTTCGCCCGGCGCTGGAAGGCCGGGACGGTCGGGGAACTACGCACCAGCCGCAAAACCCTGCACACGGAGCTGGTGGGGGACATCATCGTGGACTGCGACACGTTCACCGGCGGCCCCGGCGACCAGACGATAGTGATGATGACGGCGGTGCCGGACTCCGAGGACGAGCAGAAGCTCGACCTTCTTCGCGTCATCGGGCTCCAGCAGCTTCAGCGGCGGCCGGGTTAGGACCCACGTCGTGCCCGAGCCGATCTCGTACGCAGGTCGTCCCGGTGGTGCCGGCGTTCACGTCGCGTCGCGACCGTTGGCGGCCTGCTGCTACAACCTCCTGTATGGGTGCGGAGCCGGACGTCACGGGGGCCTGGGGCGGCCAGTCGACCCCCGGGTGGCGCGCCCTGGGGCAGCTCGGCGCGGTCTGGATGCTCGGGTCGGCGCTGTTGACCACTGCCATTCCCGCGCTGGCCCCGCTGCTCTTCGTCGGCTGGGGCGCGGTGCTGGTCGGGTTGCTGGTCGTGGTCGTCCTCGGCGTCGGGCTACTGCGCCTGATCGCCCGGTCCACGGCTTCCGTCACGGTCCTCGGCACCCGTCCCGGCCTCTGGGCGTTGCTGGTGCTCGTCGGTGGGCTGGCCCTGGCCCGGCTCGCCTGGCGCTGGACCGACGAGGTGGGGCTCGGCGTCAGTTCCGACGGGACGCTCACCCTGCTTCTGGGCGGCGTGCCGTACGTCCTCGTCGCCGGGCTGCTGCTGCGCGGGTGGCGACCGCGGCTCGCCGCCGGGCTCGCGCTGGTCGGCCTTCTGGGCCTTGGCATGGTCGCGCTCGCCCGTTCCGGCCCGGACGAGGTCACCGAGCGGCTGCGGTACGCGACCCAGGACCACCGGACCGCGTACGTGGTCGAGGTTCCCGGATACCGCCCGGTCGATCCCGCCTACGGCGGCGCACTGGGTGGTGGGGAGTTCGCGCCCGCCGATCTCGCCGCGGTGCCGCCAGCGCGCCACGTCAACGTGATCGCAGGCCCTGTCGTCGGCGACGCGCGGGGGGAGTGTGGCCAGCCGCACCTCGACTCCGCCCCGACGGTCGAGAGTTGCGCCACCGAACCGGGTGGGGCGGTCTATCTTCGCGGGGTCGTCGAGCACGGATACCAGGTGACCCGCGGCGACCGTGGCGTCGTCGTCCTCGGCTCGCTGGCCGTCGACCGCGACCTGCTGCGCCGCGCCACCCGCACGCTACGCCCGGCGACCGCCGTCGATCTGCCCACCGAGGAACGGCCAGCCGGCCTGTTCGTGGTCGACCTACCGGGTTACCGGGCCCAACCACTCGGCATCCCTCCGGGCGTGGGCTACGCACCCGCCGACCACACCGGCGGTGCCGCCAGCGTGCGGGTGGCGCTGCACGTCACCTTCGCCGGACAGGACCTGTGCTTCCAGGCCACCTGCACGCCCGAGGGCGCCGGGCTCACGTACGTTCGGCGCGAGGACAGCCACGCGTACGTGCTCCGCCGTGGTGATGTGGACGTCGGTGTCACCGGCGGCGTCTCCGTCGACCGGTCGCTGCTGCGAGACGCGGCGCTGGCGGCCCGTCCCGCGAGTGAGGACGAACTGCTCCGAGCCCTGCCCCCGCCGCCCGACCGGGACCTGCTGGACCGGCTCCGGGCCTGGCTGCAGGCCCGTACCTGACAACTGCGACCGCCCTGCGCCGATACCTGGCCGCGTACGCCGGCCTGTGCACCAACCGGGTCCGTCGGCGGGGGTCCCCTCGCCGACGGACCTCGACGGAAGGCGGAGCCTACGGTTTGCGGGCGAGGAGCCCGACAAAGGTGTGATAGGTGTCGGTCTGCGCCGCAGCCGGTGCATCCGGCTCTGGGCGCCACTCGGCCAGCGGCACCAGTCCCGGCTCCAGCACGGTCAGCCCGTCAGCGAACGAGAGGATCTCCTCGTCGGTGCGCCAGCGGCCGGTGCCCAGCGACTCGTTGAAGATTCGCTCGACCTCGCGGGCCTTGCGGGAGCCCTCCGGGTCTCGCTCGCCCGGGTCGCGGAAGTGCGAAATCGCTACGTAGCTGCCGGAGGGCAGTGCGTCGATCAACGCGGCCGCCACCGCTCGCGGGTCCTCGTCGTCGCCGAGGTGGTGCAGGATCGCGAAGAGCAGCAACCCGATCGGCCGGTCGAAGTCGAGGAACCGACGTACGTCCGGGTGGTTGAGGATCGCGTCCGGCTCCCGGATGTCCGCCTGGATCACCGTCGCGGTGCCCTCCGCGGCGAGCAGGGCCCGTCCGTGTGTCAGGACGATCGGGTCATTGTCCACATACACCACCTGAGCCTTCGGGTTCTGCTCGGTGGCGACCTCGTGCACGTTGCCCTGGGTGGGCAGCCCCGATCCGATGTCGAGGAACTGGTCGATGCCCGCCTCGGTGACAAGGAAGCGGATCACCCGACGCAGAAAGGCCCGGTTCGCCTGGCCGGCTGCCGGCCCGTCCGGTGTGATCCGCAGGGCATGCTCGGCGACCTTTCGGTCGACCTCGAAGTTGTCCTTGCCCCCCAGGAAGAAGTCATAGACCCGCGCCACACTGGGAATGTTGGGGTCGATGCCGGGGGGTGCCGCCTTGTCGCGGGTCACAGGCGTCTCCATTCGATGGGGATGGCGCAGGCTGGGGTCTGCGGACGGTGCCGGCGTTGCGGCGAGTGTAGCGATCGGGAAGGTTGAATTCCGCCCCGTCTGGTATCGCTCCCAGTGAATCGTCCCCTCACCATGACGCTGGGCCTACCGGATCGTCCAAGATCTCTAGACTTGCCGCATGCCGGACACCACTGCGACCTGGCGCACCGTCGAAAATGATGTTGTGCGAGGGCGGCAACGCCTGATCTTCGTCCGTGAACGAGACCACTACGTTCTGACCCCACTCTGCGTCTACGCGGACGGCGTCGTTGTCTGGCGGTGGAATCCGACCGACTTCGACGGCCTTCGTGCCGCATTTGAAGACGGCACCCTAACCTTGGCGCCGCCGGAAGACGCGAAGATCATCGTCACCGGCACCGCCGCCGGTCCGGCGCAGCTGGCGTCCTGGCTGACACCGGAACTGGTTATCGGTGACCTCGTCGACGAGGTGGATCGGCTCAATGACCGGCCAGACTCTTCCGGACGCTGTTGGGACGCTCTGATCTCGTACGCTGCCGAGCCGAGCCCCGGCAACCTGGAAATCGTCCGTGAGCGGTACTTTGCGGTGCCCGAACACCGGCGGATCTACATGCTCGGCGACATGGACCAGAACGACGTGCCGGTGCGGATCCTGCTCGCCGCGTCGGGCGAGACGATCCCGGCCAGGCACCCGGACCATACGCTCTCCGTGACTCCTGAGATGCAGGAGCGGGCGCTGGAATACTTCCGCCGGAGCGAGCGTGCTGTCGCCGAGTCGCAGGAGCAGAACGCGGCGGACGGGCCGGAGACCGCGACCACGATTCCGCTGCGGCCTGGCGGCCGCGTCTATCCGAACGGCTGGCCGGAACCGCCGGGTCTAGAGGTCCTGCAGATCGACTATCCGGCGCCAGTCGTGCACGGCGGCCAGGAGTATCCGACCGTCATGCACGCCTACTGGGCACTCTCGACCGACGATGCCGCTTGGCACGACCGTATCGCCTCCATTGAGCGCGGCCTTGACGCCCGGACCCTGGCCACCAACGCACCACGGCGGGACGACTGGCCTACGATCCGGCTCGGTGTGATGGCCGCGCTGCTTCGGGACAAGTTCGGCCGGCATCCGGCGATGGCGCAACAACTGGAGAAGACCGGCGATGCTCGGCTGCTCTACAACGATTGGGGATCGGGGTAATGGCACTCGGGCGGCGCCAACTGGTTGGGGCGGCTGCTGGAGCTGGTGCGATCAGAGCTGGCGGGCCGATAAGCGGGTCAAGCCCGAATAGGGCCGAGGGCCTGTGAAGGTCCCGGGACTGCCGATGAACGAAATCGCCGGCCCGGAAAGGTCCGGGCCGGCGATTCGGAGCGGAGTCGGTCAGCGGCCCTGCAGGCGCTTCACGTTGTCGCCGAACGTCCACCCTTTCGACCCGTCCCAGTTCGCCGACCAGGTCATCAGGCCCTTGAGGCCGGGCACGGAGTTCCAGGCCTGCGTGACCAACGACGTGGACATGTGGCCGCTGCCCGCCCCGATCTGGGCGGGCAGGCCCGGGACCTGCTTGTCGTACGGGACGCGGATGGTGGTGCCCTGGATGGTGAGGCCGTTGTTGAGGCACTGCGTCTGCACGGTGAAGCCCTGCACGGTGCCCGCCGGGTACGAGTCGCCGGCACAGCCGTACATGCTGCCGTTGTAGTACTGCATGTTCAGCCACCAGAGCCGGCCGTTGTCCACGTACTTCTTGATGATCGGCAGGTACGAGCCCCAGATCGAGCCGTAGACCACGCTGCCGCCGGTGACGTAGGCGGTCTCCGGTGCCATGGTCAGGCCGAAGTTCGACGGCATCCGTGCCAGCACGCCGTCGATGATCCGGATCAGGTTGGCCTGCGACGTCGACAGGGTGTTGATGTTGCCGCTGCCGGTCAGGCCGGTCTCGATGTCGATGTCGATGCCGTCGAAGTGGTAGGCGGTCAGGATCGGCACGATCGTCGCAATGAACCGGTCGGCGACCGCAGTGGAGCTCAGGTCGATGCCCGCGGCGGCACCGCCGATCGACATCAGGATGGTGGCGCCGGCCGCTTTGGCCTGGCACATCTCGGCCGGGGTGGCCACCTTCACGCCAGCGTCCATGCCGTTCTCCCAGAGGACCGTGCCGTCTGAGCGGATCACCGGGAACGCCGCGTTGATCACGTTGTAGCCGTGCTGGTTGAGCCGGCTGTCGGTGATCGGGATCCAGCCGAGGCCGGGGTGTACTCCGTTGGAGGCGCCGTCCCAGTTCTCCCAGTAGCCCTGCAACACCTTGCCGGTGGGCCGCGACTTCACCGCGCAGGTCCCCCCGGTTGGCGGCGGCGTGGTGGGGGGAGGGGTGGTCGGTGGTGGTGTGGTCGGGGGAGGGGTCGTCGGTGGTGGCGTGGTGGGCGGCGGGGTGCTTCCCGAGCACGCGCCCAGGTCACGCCACAGCGAGGGGGTCGCGGCGGGGTTCCAGCCGGCGCCGGGGTGCGCGGTGTGGGTGACCAGTGCCTGGTAGAGCCGGCCGCCGTAGGTGACCTGGCCGCCCGCCTGGTAGGTGGTGCCCTCGGCCCAGGCCGGGGCGGTGCAGGCGACCATCGGGACGGCGGTGGCCGAGGACACGGCCGCCATGCTGCTGGGTACGAAGGCGACGGCGGCCGTGAGGGTCATCGCCGCCCCGGCTACCACTGCGAAAATCCGACGGCTTCTCATGGCTCACTCCCCAGGCTTCGGCGACCCGCGACCTCCACATATTGACGTTCGTGAAGTTTAATATCAAGGGTTGTTTACAGATCCCGGGAAGTTGGGGGAGTGCCGATCTGCTACGAAGAGGACGTGTCCGACCCGACGAGTTCTGCTGGTGCCACGTCCCTGGAGACTCCGCGACTGCTTCTGCGCCGCTGGCGAAGCGATGATCTGGACGCGCTCGCCGCGGTCAACGCGCAGCCGGAGGTGATGCGCTACATCCATGATGGGCACACGCTGGACCGTGCCGCGACCGCAAAGCGTCTGGCCAACTATCAGCGGCACTGGGACGAGCACGGCTTCGGCCTGTATGCGGTGGAGATCAAGGAGACCGGCGAGGTGGCCGGTTTCACCGGACTGGCGGTGCCGACCTTCCTACCCGAGATCATGCCGGCCGTGGAGATCGGATGGCGGCTCGGCCGCGCGTACTGGGGTCGGGGCCTGGCCACCGAAGCGGCCCAGGCCGTTGTCGCCCACACTCGCTCCGAGCTGGACCTGCGGCGGCTGGTCAGCATCCACATCGTCGGCAACGAGTCGTCCGCCCGGGTAATGGTCAAGCTGGGCATGTCGCTGGAGCGCGAGACCGTGCAGCCGGACACCGGCCGCCAGGTCCGGGTGTACGCCATGGACCTGTAGGACGGATCGCGCGCAGGGTGTCTTCGTACCCGAGCGACGTGCCGCCGGAATCACCGCGACCGCCTGCATCGGTGGTGTCGGGCCTGCCGACGCGGCGCTGCCCCGGCGCTGCACCCGGGTCGCCGGGCGGTGGAGCCGGTCGACCGTCGCCGAACCATGCCCGTCGACGGCCGACCAGTCCTTGCGAAACGGGCCCTAGTCTCGCCCGCGGCTGGCGACTCGACGGAGGGCCAGATAGCCGACCCCTGCGGCCAGCACCCAGGGTGTGGCGACGAGGACCGGGTCGAGCAGGTGGTGTACGCGGTCGACCCGCTTGCCGCGCAGCCGTGACGGGAGACCGTGGTGGGTGAATTCACTCAGGACGCCGGTCTCGGTGACCGGGTTGTCGGGATGGCGGCTCAGGAACGAAGCGAAGGTGCTCTCGACCACGTCCACCCGGTCGGCGGCGAGCAGGAGCAGCCAGTGGGCGGCGCGTCCCTCGCTGTAGGTGCGGTAGGAGTATCGGCGGATCAGCCCGGAGAGCCCCTTGGGTGGGCACGAGGTGCCAAAGACCGGGGTGAGGAACTTGTGTTCGATCGACCTCTCCCTCGGCCACTTCTCAGGCTGCCGTTCGGGGAACTCCCAGTGCGCACCGTTGAGAGTGGGGTCGAACCGCTCCTTCGGCACCGAAGGCCGGTCCTTCGGGTCGAGGTCGACACCCCACCCAGGGATACGCGCACGCAGCTCGTCGCTGGATTCGGCCAGTTTCGGCTTGTCGGCTGTGTAGGGCATGGTCGGTCTCCCGGTCCGGTCAGGCGGCGTTCGGAACGATCAGCGGCTTGATGCAGCCGTCGAGCTTGGCGGAGAAGATGTGGTACGCCTCGGCGATGTGTTCCAGCGGGATCCGGTGGGTCACGATGTCGCTGGGCTTGAGGTGGCCGTTGCGGATGTGCTCGAACAGGCGCGGCCACTGACGCTTCACCGGGCACTGGTTCATCCGCAGAGTCAGCCCCTTGTTCAGCGCGTCGCCGAACTTCACGGCGCTGAACATCGGCCCGTACGCGCCCATCACCGAGATGTTGCCGCCCTTGCGGACCGAGTCGATCGCCCAGTTGAGGGCGACCGGGGAGCCACCCTGCAGCTTCAGCTTCGCGGCAGTGACGTGCTGCAGGAGGTTGCCGTCCGCCTCGGCTCCGACGGCGTCGATGGCCACGTCGGCGCCCAGGTGGTCGGTGATCTTCTTCAGGTGTACGACGATGTCGTCGTACTCGCCGAAGTTGTAGGTCTCGGCGTGGGCGAACGCCGCCGCCTTCTCCAGCCGGTAGTCGAGGTGATCGATGACGATGACCCGGCCGGCACCCATCAGCCAGGCCGACTTCGCGGCGTACAGACCCACGGGTCCGGCACCGAAGACCACGACCGCGTCACCCTCGACGATGTCGCCGAGCTGGGCCCCGAAATAGCCGGTGGCGAGCGCGTCGGTGAGCAGGACGGCGTCGTCGTCGTCCATCCACTCGGGGATCACACTCGGGCCGACGTCGGCGAACGGCACCCGGACGTACTCCGCCTGGCCGCCGTCGTAGCCGCCGCAGGTGTGCGAGTAACCGTAGATGCCGCCGACGGCGGTGGCGTTGGGGTTGACGTTGTGGCAGTTGCTGAACAGACCTCGGGCGCAGAAGAAGCACGACCCGCAGTAGACGTTGAAGGGAACCATGACCCGGTCACCCGGCCGGACGTTGCGCACCGACGGACCGACCTCGTCGACCACGCCGACGAACTCGTGACCGAAGGTCATCCCGACCCGGGTGTCGGGCATCATTCCGTGGTAGAGGTGCAGGTCAGAACCGCAAATCGCCGCACGCGTCACCTTGATGATCGCGTCGTTGGGATGCTCGATGGCGGGACGGTCCTTCTCCTCCACGCGCAGGCGGTAGGGACCGCGGTAGACCATTGCTCGCATTGGCTGCCTCCTGGACCGAAGGGGTAGCGGATGTGTCGGCCCGGGTTCCGTCCGAAGCACTGCGAAATCGGTACCCCTGTCCTCTGCCCACAAACCGGCGCCGCGATGAGCGATGACTCAGCCGGCCGTACCGGAGCTGTTCGCCGGGTCAGTCGTCCCATCCGAGGCGTCGGGCAGCCGCCCGCCATGCCGCGGTGTCGCTGCGTGGCTCGTACCGCACGATCTGTTGGGTCTCGCGCAGCACGGACCGTAGCGACGCCAGGTCACCGCCGATCACGCCGAGGGCGCGGGCCTGCACCAGCGCGTTGCCCAGGGCGGTGGCCTCGACCGGCCCGGCGAGCACCGGCAGGCCGCAGGCGTCGGCGGTGAGCTGGCACAGCAGATCGTTGCGGGCGCCACCGCCGACGACGTGTACGGCGTCGACGTGCCGACCCGAGAGCCGTTGCGCCTGCCAGACGGCGCGCCGGTGCGCCAGCGCGAGGCTGTCCAGGATGCACCGGACCGTGGCCGCCGGGCTGTCCGGCACGGGCTCCCCGATGCGCGAACAGGCGCGGTTGATGCGTGCGGGCATGTCGCCGGGCGACAGGAAGGCGGGGTCGTCCGGGTCCACGACGGAGCGGAAGGCCGGCTCCTCGGCCGCCTGCCGGAGCAGGGCGGGCAGGTCCGTGGTGCCCCAGGTGCGCAGCGACTCCTGCAGCAGCCAGAGGCCCATCACGTTACGCAGGTAGCGGATCGTTCCGTCGACGCCGGATTCGTTGGTGAAGTTGGCCCGCCGGCTGGGCTCGCTGAGCACCGGGGCGTCCAGCTCGACCCCGACCAGGGACCAGGTGCCGCAGGAGATGTAGGCGAAGTGCCCATCGACCGCCGGCACACCCACCACCGCGGAGGCCGTGTCGTGCGATCCCACCGCCATGACGTCGGGCGATCCGGGTAGGTCGAGGGCGGGCAGGACCGGGCCGATCCGGGTGCCCGGCTCGCGCAGCGGCGGGAACAGCTCGCTGCGGATCCCGGCGTCGGTCATCAGGTCGGTCGCCCAGGCGCGGCGACGCAGGTCGTACAGCTGAGTGGTGGAGGCGTTGGTGACTTCGGCGCCGACCTCACCGGTGAGCCAGTACGCGACGAGGTCCGGGACCAGCAGCAGCGTGTGCGCGGCCTCCAGCTGGGGTGTGCCGGCGGCGGCGGCGAGCTGGTAGAGGGTGTTGAAGGGCAGGTGTTGCAGCCCGGTCGTGGCATAGAGCCGCTCCGGTCCGAGCTGCTGCGCCACCCGGTCGCCGACGCCCTCGGTCCGTTCGTCGCGGTAGTGCACCGGGTTGCCGAGCAGAGCGCCGGTGGCGTCGAGCAGCCCGTAGTCGACCGCCCAGGTGTCGATGCCGATGCCGGCGACCGGGCCGGCAGCCCTGAGCCCTTCCAGCACACCCCGGTAGAGCGCCAGGATGTCCCAGTGCAGGGTGCCCGCGACCCGCACCGGTTCGTTGCGGAACCGGTGCGCCTCCACGAGCTCCAACCTCCCCGGCCCGACACGCGCGAGCATGACCCGACCGCTGGACGCGCCCACGTCCACGGCGGCCAGTCGCACGGCGGTCATCAGCGGAGGAAGGCCGCTGCGACACCGGCGTCCACCGGGACGTGCATGCCCGTGGTGTGCGACAGCTCGCCGCCGGTGAGCACGAAGACCGCGTTGGCGACGTGCTCGGGCAGCACCTCGCGCTTGAGCAGGGTGCGCTGGGCGTAGAACTCGCCCAGCTTCTCCTCCGGCACGCCGTAGACGGCCGCCCGCTGCGCACCCCATCCTCCGGCGAAGATCCCGGAGCCGCGGACCACCCCGTCCGGGTTGACACCGTTGACCCGGATGCCGTGGCCGCCGAGTTCGGCGGCGAGCAGCCGGACCTGGTGGGCCTGGTCGGCCTTCGCCGCACCGTAGGCCACGTTGTTCGGGCCGGCGAACAGGGAGTTCTTGCTGGAGATGTAGACGATGTCGCCGCCCATCCCCTGCGCCAGCAGCACGCGTGCGGCCTCCCGGGAGACGAGGAACGAGCCCTTCGCCATCACGTCGTGCTGGATGTCCCAGTCGGCCTCGGTCGTCTCCAGCAATGACTTGGACAGCGACAGCCCGGCATTGTTGACGACCAGGTCCACCCCGCCGAAGGCCAGCACCGCCTCGCGCAGGGCAGCGGCCACGGCGTCACCGTCGCTGACGTCAGCCGCGACGGCAACTGCCACGTCGGTGGCGCCAATCTGTGCGGCGACGGCGGTGGCCGCCTCCGCGTCACGGTCGGCGACCACGACACACGCGCCCTCCGCGGCGAGCCGGTGGGCGATCGCCCGGCCGATCCCGGAACCACCGCCGGTGACGAACGCGACCCGCGTGGCGAGGGCCTTCGGCTTCGGCATCCGCTGAAGCTTCGCCTCCTCCAGGGCCCAGTACTCGATCCGGAACTTCTCAGCCTCGTCGATCGGCGCGTAGCGCGACACGGCCTCCGCGCCACGCATCACGTTGATCGCGTTGACGTAGAACTCGCCGGCGACGCGGGCGGTCTGCTTGTTGGCGCCGAAGCTGAACATCCCCACACCGGGCACCAGGACCACGGCCGGATCGGCGCCCCGCATCGGTGGGCTGTCCGCGTCGGCGTGTTGTTCGTAGTAGGCGCGGTAGTCGTCGCGGTAGGCGCTGTGCAGCTCGCGAAGGCGGGCGATCACCTCCTCGACAGGCGCGGTGGGCGGCAGGTCGAGCACCATCGGGCGGACCTTGGTGCGCAGGAAGTGGTCCGGGCAGGAGGTGCCGAGGGCGGCGAGGGCGGGGTGCTTCTCCCGCGCCACGAAGTCGAGCACCACGTCACTGTCGGTGAAGTGTCCGACCTGCGGCCGGTCGGTGGACGCCAGGCCCCGCAGCACCGGGAACAGCGCCGCCGCTCGACGTCGGCGTTCGTCCGTGGGCAGCGGCTCGTAGCCGGCGATGACCGACCCGAGAGGCTCGGCGCGACCCCGCTCGTCGAGGTAAGCCTGCGCCGACCGGATGATCTCCAGCGAGTTGCGCTCGCACTCGTCGCTGGTCGCGCCCCAGGCGGTGACGCCGTGACCGCCGAGGATCACGCCGATCGCCTGCGGGTTCGCCCGAGCCACCGCGGCGATGTCCAGGCCGAGCTGGAAGCCGGGCCGCCGCCAGGGCACCCACAGCACCCGGTCGCCGAAGATCTCCTTGGTCAGCTCCGGCCCGTCGGCGGCGGCGGCGATCGCGATACCGGCATCGGGGTGCAGGTGGTCGACGTGCGCGGCGTCGACGAGCCCGTGCATGGCGGTGTCGATGGACGGCGCGGCTCCGCCCCGGCCGTGCAGGCAGTAGTCGAACGCGGCGACCATCTCGTCCTCCCGCTCGATGCCCGGGTAGACGTCGACGAGCGCGCGGAGCCGGTCCAACCGCAGAGCGGCCAACCCGGACGGGGTGAGGGTGCCGAGGTCACCGCCGGAGCCCTTCACCCAGAGCAACTCGACCGGGCCGCCGGTGACCGGGTCGGTGGCCGCGCCCTTGGCGGAGGTGTTGCCCCCGGCGTAGTTCGTCGTGGTCGGGTCGGCGCCGAGCCGGTTGCTGCGCGCGATCAGCGCCTGAACCTCGGATTGCATGTCCCTCACGTCCCCAGTCTGCGTTCTCAAGCGTGGTCAGGCGCCCCAGCCGGCCTGCTGGCCGCCGGCGCGTTCGCCGCGGATCCTGTCGAAGTAGCCGGAGCGGGCGTACGCGGCCATCGGGTCCGGATCGAGCCCCAGGTCTGTACGGAGTTCGGCGAGCAGCGGTCGGACGTCGGTGTTGTACGCGTCCATCAGCACGGCGTTGGCGGCGAGCACGTCACCGCTGCGCTGCACGGCGGCCAGCGCGTCCGCGTCGACGAGCAACGCCTTCGCCGTCGCCTCCTGCACGTTGAGCACCGAGCGGATGATCGCCGGGATCTTCGCCTCGATGTTGTGGCACTGGTCGAGCATGAACGCGATGCCGGCCTCCGGCGCCAACGCGTCGCCACGGACGATCTCGTACATGATCCGGAACAGCTGGAACGGGTCCGCGGACCCGACCATCAGGTCGTCGTCGGCGTAGAAGCGCGAGTTGAAGTCGAACGCGCCGAGCTTCCCGGCGCGCAGCAGGAACGCCACGATGAACTCGATGTTCGTGCCCGGTGCGTGGTGCCCGGTGTCGATGACCACCTGGGCCTTCGGGCCGAGCTCCAGGCAGTGCGCGTACGCGGTGCCCCAGTCCGGCACGTCGGTGGCGTAGAAGGCCGGCTCGAACAGCTTGTACTCCAGCAGCAGCCGTTGGTCGTCGCCGAGCCGGTCGTAGGTTTCGCGTAGCGCCGTCGCGAGCCGGTCCTGCCGGGCGCGGATGTCGTCCTGCCCGGGGTAGTTGGTGCCGTCGGAGAACCAGAGCTTCAGGTCGCGGGAACCGGTGCGGTCCATGATGTCGACACACTCGAGCAGGTGGTCGATGGCCTTGCGGCGCACCCCCGGATCCGGGTTGGTGACGCTGCCCAGCTTGTAGTCGTTGTCCTGGAAGACGTTGGCGTTGATCGCGCCCAGAGCGACCCCGTGATCCCCGGCGAACGTGGCCAGATCGGCGTAGTCGTCGACACGGTCCCACGGGATGTGCAACGCCACAGTGGGTGCGACGCCCGTGAGCTGGTGGACGACCCCCGCGTCGGCGACCTTCTCGTACGGGTTGCGCGGCACCCCCTCCTGCGGAAAGACCTTGAAGCGGGTCCCGGAGTTGGCGTACGCCCAGGATGGCGTCTCGATGCGCTGCGAGCGCAGAGCCAGCTTGACCCGTTCGAGGGTCCGCGCGTCGGGCTGCGTCATGATGTCTCTCCCGTCGGCTCCCCCGGTCGGTGCACGACGTGTGCCGGCACCGACCGGGAGGGCGATCAGAACTGGAACTGGTCGATGTTGTTCTTGTCGAAGACCGTGGGCGGGCCGAGGATGACCACACCCTCCTTGCCGACGGTGAACTCGCCGAGCTTGCCGGCCTTGAACTTGTCGCCCTCGGCGCCGGTGATCTGACCGGAGGCCAGTGCCGCGCCGGCGTACGCGGCGAGGTAGCCGAGGTCGGCCGGGCTCCACAGGGCGAACGCGTCGACGGTGCCGTCCTTGACGTACTGGCGCATCTGGTTCGGGGTGCCCAGACCGGTCAGCTTGACCTTGCCCTTGTACTGCGACCCGCTGAGGTAACGGCCGGCCGCCGCGACACCGACAGTGGTTGGCGAGATGATGCCCTTGAGGTTGGGGTACGACTGGAGCAGACCCTGGGTCTCCTGGAAGGACTTCTGGTCGTCGTCGTTGCCGTACGCCACGGTGACCAGCTTGATCTTGCTGTATTCGGGCTTCGCCAGCTCGGTCTTCATCAGCGCGATCCAGGCGTTCTGGTTGGTCGCGTTGGCGGTGGCGGAGAGGATGGCGATCTCACCCTCGCCGCCGATCTGCTGCGAGATGAGCTTGACCTGGTTTTCGGCGATGCCCTCGGCGGTCACCTGGTTGACGAAGATCTGGCGGCACTCCGGCTTGGTGTCGGAGTCGAAGGTGACGATCTTCGCGCCGGCCGCCTTCGCCTGGTTGAGCGCCCCGCAGATCGCGTTCGGGTCGTTGGCGGAGGTGACGATCACGTCCATGCCCTGCTGGGACAGGGTGTTGATGTAGCTGACCTGGGAGGAGGCGCTGGCCTCGGAGGGGCCGACCTCCTTGAATTCGCCCTTGAACTCGGTGACGGCGTCCTTGCCACCGTTGTCCGAGACGGTGAAGTAGGGGTTGTTCAGGGCCTTCGGCAGGAAGGCGATCTTCAACCCCGCCTTGATGGCGGCGTCCGGGTTGGCGGCGCCGCTCGCCTGGTTGCCGGCGCCGGCGTCGTCGTTGGAGTTGTCCCGGGTGGTGCCGCCACAGGCGGCGCTGAGCAGCAGTGCGGCGAGGGCGAGGCTGGTGGCCCCGACCCGGAGGCCTCTGCGGTATGCGGACATCGTCGACCTTTCCGGGGGGTGGGTGGTGGGTGTGCGGGGGAGCGTCACGAAGCGACGGGGTGCCGCTGTCGTCGGCGGTGCAACCGGGCGCGGACGTCCGCGACGGCGTTGGGCAGCACGACGGATGCGATGAGCAGGCTGCCGGTGACGATCGTCAGCGCGTTGGCGTCGACGTCGGCGAGTTGCAGCGCGTTGCGCAGGACGCCGAGGAGCAGCACACCGGCCACCACACCGAGCAGAGCACCCCGGCCGCCGAAGATCGAGACACCGCCGAGCAGCACAGCGGTCACCACTGTCAGCTCCAGGCCGGTGGCGTTGTCACCGCGCGCGCTGGCGTACCGCAGCGTCCAGAAGATGCCGACCAGCCCGCACACCGCACCGGAGACCACGAAGAGCCAGAACTTCGTTCGGGCCACCGAGACGCCGGTGAACGTGGCGGCCTGGTCGTTGTTCCCCATGGCGTAGAGCGCGCGACCGGCGGCGGTGGCGTGCAGCACGACGCCGAAGACCACGGCGAGCAGCAACAGCGGGACCACCACGACCGGGATCGACGTGCCGGGGATGGCGCGCACGGCGGCAGCGGTCCAGTCGGCCGGGAAGTCCGCGACCGCCTGGTCGCCGAGCACCACGAAGGACAACCCGCGGTAGAGGGCGAGCGTGCCGATGGTCACCGCCAGTGACGGCAGACCGAAGCCGGTGACGAAGAGACCGTTCACCGCGCCGAGCACGGCGCCCAGCAGCACCACGAGAACACAGATCAACTCCAGGGACAGCCCACTGGAGAGCCAGAGCTGCCCCATCAACGTGCTGCACAGCCCGACCATGCTGGCCACCGAGAGGTCGATCTCACCGGTGATCACGATCAGGGTCATCGGCAGCGCGATGAGCGCCAGCGGCATCAGGTCCAGCAGCAGGAACTGGGCGTTGCGGCCGGTGGCGAAGTTCTCCACGGTCAGGCTGGCGACCAGCACGGCCACCACGAGGGCAGCGACGATCACCGCGTCCCAGGAGCCGAACAGCCCGCGCAGGCCGGCGAGGCGGTCCGCTCCGGGCTCGGCCTCGGCGGTGGTCGGTGCGGCGTACAGGCTGTCATGCGCCATGCGCGCTTCTCCCTCGGAGCCGGGCCGCCACCCGCAGGGCCAGGAGCCGGTCCAGCCCGATGGCGGCGAGGATGAGTGCGCCGACCACGGCCTGCTGCCAGAACGGGTCGATGCGCAGGACGGCGAGCGAGCTGCCGATCGTGGTCAGCAGCACGGCACCGAGTGCCGCGCCGTAGGCGCTGCCGCTGCCTCCGAAGATCGCCACCCCGCCGACCACGGCGGCGGCCACGACCTGGAGTTCCAGGCCACTGCCGGCCGCCGCGTCGAGGGTGCCGAACCGGGCCGCGTACAGCACGCCGGCGAGCCCGGCGAGGGCTCCGCTGGCCACGAAGACGGTGAACACCCGCCGCCCCACCGGGATGCCGGAGAGCCGGGCGGCGGCCGGTTCGGAGCCGATCGCGTACAGCTCCCGGCCGCTGCGGTAGGAACGCAGGTAGAAGCCGACGGCGGCGACGACGACCAGCGCGACGAGGAACAGCACGGGTACGCCGAGCACCGTCTGGTTGCCCAGCCGCAGGAACGACTGGGGCATGTCAGCGGCGTTGATCTGCCGGCCGGACGCCCAGTAGTAGTCGACGCCGCGGAAGGCGTAGAGGGTGCCGAGCGTGATGACCAGGGCGGGCACCCGGGCCACCGCGATCAGGCCGCCGTTGACCGCGCCGCACAGCGCGCCCAGTGCGACACCCACGACGAGCGCCACGGGCCACGGCGTAGCGGGTGCGGAGAGGAACAGCGAGCCGGTGGCGAAGGCGACCAGACCCAGGATCGAGCCGACGGAGAGGTCGACGTTGCGGGTCACGATGACCAGGGTCTGGCCGACCGCCAGGATCACCAGGATCGCGCAGCCCAGCAGCAGGTCCTTGATGCTCTGGCCGCTCAGGAACCTGTCGTTGCGAAGTGTGGTCACCAGGACCAGCAGGCCGAGCGCGATCAACAGGCTCAGCTCGCGTACGGCG
The DNA here is from genome assembly GCF_018070245.1 of Micromonospora sp. M61. Classification (NCBI taxonomy): domain Bacteria; kingdom Bacillati; phylum Actinomycetota; class Actinomycetes; order Micromonosporales; family Micromonosporaceae; genus Micromonospora; species Micromonospora sp. M61. Next base: position 30,617 of record NZ_JAGPYA010000055.1, read on the forward strand.
AACAGCCGTTCGGTGAGGCTGCGGCGCTGCCGACCGGGGTGGGTCGGGGCGTTCCCGGCGGCCCGTTCGGGCGCACCGGCGTCGGTGAGGCTCATGCGGTCGCTCCTTGCCCGGTGGCGGCGAACATGATGGAGGCCTCGTCCGCCTCGGCCCGGGGCAGCTCGCGGACCAGTCGTCCCTCGTGCATGACGAGAACCCGGTCGGCCATGCCGAGCACCTCGGGCAGCTCGCTGCTGATCATGAGGATGGCCAGGCCCTCGCCGGCCAGCTCGGAGAGCAGCCGGTGCACCTCGGACTTGGTGCCGACGTCGATGCCGCGGGTCGGCTCGTCGATGATCAGGACACGTGGTTCGGTGGCCAGCCACTTGGCGAGCACGACCTTCTGCTGGTTGCCCCCGGAGAGGGTCGCCACGGGCGCGCCGAGCCGGGAGGCCTTCACCTGTAACCGCCGCGTCCAGCGGCGGGCCTCGGCGCGTTCCGCGCCGCCGAGCAGGAGGCCCAGCCGGCTCAGCGCCCGGCGGCGGGCAAGCGTGGCGTTGCGCTCCACCGACAGCTCCATGACCAGGCCCTGCTGCCGTCGGTCCTCGGGGACCAACGCCATGCCGGCCGCGATCGCCCGGCCCGGGTTCCCCGCCGGGACGGCGCGACCGGCGACCAGCACCTCGCCCGTGTCGTAGCGGTCGACACCGAAGACGGCGCGGGCGACCTCGCTGCGCCCGGCGCCGACCAGCCCGGCGAGCGCGACGATCTCCCCACCCCGGACGGAGAACGACACATCGGTGAAGACGCCGGCCCGGGTCAACCCACGGACCTCGAGCAGGGTGTCCCGCAGCTCGGCGGCCTGCTTCGGGTAGAGCGCGGAGACGTCCCGGCCGACCATGCGCCGCACCACCTCGTCGACGGTCAGGTCGGCGGCGTCGTCGCTGGAGACCCAGGCGCCGTCGCGCAGCACTGTGACGCGGTGGCACAGGTCGAACACCTCGTTGAAACGGTGCGAGATGAACAGCACTGCCGCCCCACCCTCGCAGAGCGACCGGGCGACCGCGAAGAGCCGTTCGACCTCCACACCGGAGAGCGCGGCGGTTGGCTCGTCCATGACCAGGACGCGGGCGTCGAACGAGATCGCCTTGGCGATCTCGACGAGCTGCTGGTCGGCGATGGAGAGGCCACGCGCGGGCCGGGTCGGGTCGATGCGCACACCCAGCCGCTGGAACAGCCGCTCGGCGTCGCGGTTCATCGCGGCGGTGTCGATGCGACGCAGACCGCGCAGCGGTTGCCGACCCATGAAGATGTTCTCCGCCACGGAGAGGTCCGGGAAGAGCGTCGGTTCCTGGTAGATGACCGCGATGCCGGCGGCCCGGGCGTCGGCGGGACCGCGCAGCCGCAGCGGCTGCCCGTCCAGAGTCATCGAGCCGGAGTCCGGCGCGTGTGCGCCGGCCAGCACCTTCACCAGAGTGGACTTGCCCGCACCGTTCTCGCCGACCAGGGCATGTGCCTCACCGGGGTGCAGCGCCAGGTGCACCCCGCGCAGCGCGGCGACGGCCCCGAAGGACTTCGTCACGCCGTCGAGGACCAGCAGCGGAGCCGGGGTGGCCGGTGCGTCGGCGGTCATCCGAACCCCTCCTGAATCGTTTCATGCGTCGTTTGCATGGACGGTAGGGGTAGGTCTCCGAGAGCGTCAAGAGTTTCGATGCTATTTCTTCGCCGTTGCTGACGCGGGCTCCGGGCCAGCTCGCAGCGCTGCCGGTGCGCTCGATGAAACGTTTTAGGCGCTATACACTGCCGAGCGACCCGGTCGGCACGGGCCGCGACCACCGTAGGGAGCATCTGGGGAGCCATGGCAACGGCGAACATCAAGGAGGTCGCCCGGCACGCCGGGGTTTCCCTCGGCACCGTGAGCAACGTGCTCAACCGACCCGACACGGTCGCCCCCGCCACTCGTCAGCGGGTGCTGGACGCCATTTCCACGCTCGGCTACGTCCGCAACGACTCCGCTCGTCAACTGCGAGCCGGGCGCAGTCGCACCGTCGCGATCGTCGTCCTGGACGTGGCCAACCCGTTCTTCACCGACGTGGTCCGGGGTGCCGAACAGGCGATCGAGGGGGCTGGCGCCATGCTCGTCGTCTGCAACAGCGGCGAGGACAGCGCCCGGGAGCGCCGCCACCTGGAGCTGCTGGAGGAGCAGCGGGTCCGTGGTGTGCTCATCACCCCGGTCGGCCATGGCCCGCAGCCCATCCTGGACAGGCTCATCGAGCGGGGCATCCCGGTGGTGCTGGTGGACCGGGGAGCGGGTCGGGCAAACCGATGCTCGGTGGCGGTCGACGACGTGCTCGGCGGCCGACTCGCCATGGACCACCTGCTGGACCAGGGCCACCACCGCATCGCCTACCTCGGTGGCCCGCTCACCATCGCCCAGGTTGCCGACCGGCACGCCGGGGCCGCCGCAGCTCTGCGGGACCGCGGCAGCACCGCTGACCTCCGGGTGGCGATGACCACCAGCCTGACGGTCGCCGCTGGTCGGCGCGCCGCCGAAGAGCTGCTCGCATTGCCGGTCCGCAAGCGCCCGACCGCCGTGTTCTGTGCCAACGACCTGATCGCGCTCGGTGTGCTTCAGGAGCTGACCGCGCGCGGCGTGCGGGTGCCGATCGACGTGGCCATCGTCGGCTACGACGACATCGAGTTCGCCGGTGCCGCGGCGGTGCCACTGTCGTCGGTGCGCCAGCCCCGCGACCAGCTCGGCCGCGCCGCAGCCGAGCTGTTGCTCGAAGAGGCCGATTCCGGCGACACCCACCGGCACCGACACGTGGTGTTCCAGCCCGAGCTGGTCGTACGCCGATCCAGCGACCAACCCCGACGCACCCGGCGCTGACCGGCCGCACCGACGACAGAGGAGCCGGGCGGATGCCCGCCCGGCTCCTCTCCGCAACACCCAGCCCGGTCAGGCCGCGGGCATCGCCCAGACGTCGGCGATCGACGGGTCGTACCCGGTGCCGGTGTCCTGATACCGCACCCGCACCACGCCGTCGCGGGTCGCATCCGGCAGGTTGACGACGAACTGGTAGCTGACCGTGCCCGGCCCGCCAGCGGTGCGCTGCCACGAGCGGGTGTGCGCCACCACCCCGTCCACGATCACCTGATAGTCCTTGAGCTGCGGCCCGTCGTACGTCTCCACCGAGCGCAGCGCGAACGGCTCACCCGCTTTGACCGCGAGGTCGAACTCGAACCAACCGCCGGGGCGGGTCACGTCGGTGTACCGGCGGGTCAACCCGGCCTCGGTGCTGGTGGCCGAGTAGGTGGAGGCGGCGAGTCGGTGCGCCTGCTCGGACGCCGCGACGCCGAGGTCGACGTGGTCGTACGCGCCCGTCGGTGGGACGACAGCGAAGGAGTAGGAACCGGACCCGATCTCGTACACGGCGACCGCGCCGTCCATCCGGACGAACCGCACCCCGGCAGCCTGCTCCGCCGGCCGGCCGCCCTCGGTGACCGCCTCACGCCCGGGCGTCGGGAAACGCACCGTCGCCGTGGTGTTGGGCGGCACTGTGAGACGCAGCCGCATGTCGCCGCGTGCGTCGAGGTCCCAGTCACTGCCGATCGTTCCGTACGCCGAGCGGTACGACGCCTTGGCCGAGGTGAGCCCACCTCCCGGCTGAGGGGCGAACGTGACGTGTTCGTACCCGGGGTTGGCGGCGTCGGGCTGGATGCCGGCGACCGTCCGGTACATCCAGTCGCCCACCGCGCCGTACGCGTAGTGGTTGAAGGAGTTCATCCCCACGTCACCGAAGCTGCCGTCGGGTTTGATCGAGTCCCAGCGCTCCCAGATCGTGGTCGCGCCCTTGCCGATCTCGTAGCCCCACGACGGGTAGGTGTCGTTGAGCAACAGCCGGTAGGCGACATCCAGGTGCCCGGTGGCGGTCAGCGCCGGCAGCAGATCCGGGGTGCCGAGGAAGCCGGTGGAGAGGTGCCAGTCGTGCCGTTGCACGTTGGCGACCAGCCGGTCGGCGGCCCTGGCCCGCAGCGGATCGGTCAGCAGGCCCATGCCGATGGCCAGCACATAACCGGTCTGGCTGTCGCCCTGCACCGTGCCGTCGGCCGCGACGTAGGCGTTGACGAACGCCTGGGTGATGGTCCTGGACAGCGCCGCGTAGCGGGTCGCGTCGGCGTCGCGCCCGATGGCGGCAGCCAACTCTCCCAGCAGCCGGATGCTGTACGCGTAGTAGGCGGTGCCGACCACGCCGGCCGGCGTCGGGTCCTCAAGGTTGAGCCAGTCGAGGTACGGGCCGGCGTTGGTCCGCAGGTTGCCGGAGCTGGTGCTCTCCAACCAGGACGCGTACCGCACCATCGACGCGTAGTGCTCCTCGACGACCCGGGTGTCGCCGTAGCGCTGCCACAGCGCGTACGGGACGGTGATCCCGGCGTCGGCCCAGCCGGTCGCGCCGTCCCCGCAGCAGGCACGCGGCGCGACGTCGGGGTACGCGCCGTTGGCCGACTGCGCGTCGCGCAGGTCCTGCAACCACTTGCTGAGGAACGTCAGGCTGTCCATGTTGAACGTCGCGGTGTTGGCGAAGACGTTGATGTCACCGGTCCAGCCGAGCCGCTCGTCGCGCGCCGGCGTGTCGGTCGGGATGGAGAGGAAGTTGCCGCGCTGCCCCCAGGTGATGTTGCTCTGCAGTTGGTTCACCATGGCGTTGGAGGTCTGGAACTCGCTGGTGAGGTCCCCGTCGGTGTGCATCACCAGCCCGGTGACCGAGGACAGGTCGGGGGTGCCCGGATAGCCGGTCAGCTCGACGTAACGGAAGCCGTGGAAGGTGAACGTCGGCTGGTAGACCTCGGCCCCGCCACCCCGCAGCGTGTACTGGTCGGTGGCCCGGGCCGAGCGCAGGTTGGCGGTGTAGGCGGTGCCGTTCGGGTTGAGCACCTCGGCGTGCCGGATGCGCACCGTCGTGCCGGCCGGGCCGTTGAGCTTCAGCCGTACCTTGCCCACCATGTTCTGGCCGAGGTCGAAGATCCAGGTGCCGGGGGTGGGCTGGGTCAGCGTCCGGGCCGGCAGCTCCTGCGTGACCCGCACGGGTGGGTCGACCTGGGCGACGATCTTGTCGGTGGCGTCGACGTCGTCGACCGTGGCGGGCTTCCAGCCGGCGTCGTTGAACCCGGGCCGGTCCCAGCCGGCCGGCAACCGCCGCGCGTCGTAGGTCTCGCCGTGAATGAGGTCGCTCTGCAGGAACGGCCCGCCCGTGACGCGCCACGAGCCATCGGTGCCGACCGTCGCGCTGCGTCCGTCGGTGTAGTCGATGACCAGTTGGGCGCTCAGGTGCGGGCGGGATCCGTAGTTGTCGGTGCCGAACCAGGCGATGCTGCCGGCGTACCACCCGTCGCCGAGCAGGGCGCCGAGGGCGTTGTCGCCCGGTTGGAGCTGGCGGGTCACGTCGTACGTCTGGTACTGCACCCGCTTGTGGTAGTCGGTCCAGCCGGGCGCCAACTCGTGGTCGCCGACGCGCTGGCCGTTGAGGGAGAGCTGGTAGACCCCGAGCGCGGTGGCGTAGACCCGGGCCCGCGCGACAGTGCCGTCGACGCGGAAGCCCCGACGCAGCAGTGGGTTCGCGTCCAACGCGGTGAGCATGGCCTCGGTGTCCCCGCCGACCCGCAGGCCGGCCGAGGTGGGGGTGCCCGCCCCGAACGGGTTCACCCCGTCGGTGAGCGGGGCCGCGAAGAGCGTCTGGCCGCCGCTGGTCACCGAGAAGTTGGAGAAGACCCCGGACTCCAACCCGTTGGTACGCAGGCCGACCGAGCCGGCCTGGTGCGCGGTGCTGGTGGTGACGTCGACCTGGGTGCCGTCAACCCAGGTGGTGATGGTGTTCCCGGCTGCGGTGATGCGAAGCGTGTGCGGCGTGGTCAGCCTGTCGGCCGGGACGACTCCACCGAGCGGCACCTCCTTGAGCACGGTCCAGGCGCCGTTGACCCGGACGTGCGGGCGCAGTTTGGCACTGCCGTTGGTGATGGAGAACTGCCACATGTACGCGTTCGCCGCGCCCCGGGCACGAAGGTAGATCCCGGCCGCGTCGCGTTCCAGCCGTACCGTCGTCTGCACCGTGTAGTCGGTCCAGGCTTCGGTCACCGACGGCATGCCGATCCAGTCGGCCTGCCAGCCAGCGCCACCGCGTACGCCGGTCTCCCAGGACGCGGGCGCGCTCCAGCCGGAGGCGTTGCCGGCGGTGTCCCAGACCTGGACCTGCCAGGCGTACCGGGTGCGGGGTCGCAGTTGCGGGCCGGCGTACGGGACGAGGACGCTCTGCCGCGATCGGACCCGGCCGCTGTCCCAGACATCGGGGGCGTTGAGGCGCTCCGCGCTGGTGGCGACGCGCACCTGGTACGACTCCTGGAGCACGCCCCGGGCGGTGGCGTCGATCCGCCAGCCGAGTCGGGGCTGCGCCACGTCCAGGCCGATCGGTTCGGTGGCGCGTTCGGTGGTCAGGTCGGTCGCGGTCAGCGTCGCGGCTGCCGGCGCTGCGGTGGCCGGGCCGGGAGCCACCAACGGCGTCAGGCCGAGCAGCAGCACGAGAAGCGCGGAGGTTGCGGCGCGACGGCGCGTTCTGCGCATCATTCCAGGGCCTCATCCTTCTGGGCGGCGGTCTCCCGGCACGGGCGCAGGCGGGTGGTTGGCCCGGAACGGGGGAGGGGCGGTGGGCTGGGATGAATCGTTTCAGTATGTGTTTCACGAAGATTACGCGCTCACGTTGGTCAAGTGAAGACGTTCACGGCAATCAATATGAGCTGGCTCGAACCGACGTCGGCGGGCGGCGAAACGTCGGCATTGGCAGCTGGTGCACGAGAACTATCCCGAAGGCTCGTCCTGTGCCGATCATTGTCGAGATCGACGTGAGTCTTTCTCGCCTCCGGGTAGGACGCCCGGGCACGGATGGCGACAGGTCGGCAGCGGCAGCCGGGCGTACCCGAACGGCCCGACTCCGCGTCCCCGGAGGACCGTCATGCCCAGACCCGCCCTGCGCGCCCGCCTCGCGGCGCTCACCACCGCCGTCCTGACTGCGAGCGTCCTGACGGCCATCCCGCCGTCACCGGCGCTCGCCGCCACCTTCACCCCCGACGACTACTGCCTCGGCCAGTGCGCGGACATCCTGCCCCCCGGGCAGAACGGCAACGCCACGCTGGTCGACATCCTGGCCCACCAGGCGCTCGGCACCCGCCCGGCGCATTCCAGCGACCAACTCGACGAGTACGCCAACCTGGTCTACAACTACGCCGGGCTGACCGACGAGCAGATCGCCCACTTCTACAACGACGCCTCGTTCGGCGTCCCCGCAGCGCAGGTCGAGAGCACCGTGTCGCCGCGCTCGGACGTCACCATCGTGCGGGACAAGGCCACCAGCGTCCCGCACGTCACCGGCACCACCCGCGGCGGCACCATGTTCGGCGCCGGCTACGCCGGGGCTCAGGACCGGCTCTGGGTGATGGACCTGCTGCGACACGTCGGCCGCGGCAACGTCACCTCGTTCGCTGGCGGCGCGCCTGGCAACCGGGAGCTGGAGCAGAGCGTCTGGGCCAACTCGCCCTACACGGAGGCGGACCTCCAGGCCCAGGTGGACGCGCTGCGCACCAAGGGCGCCCGGGGCCAGCAGCTCTACACCGACGTCGTCGACTACATCGCCGGCATCAACGCCTACATCGACAAGTCGATCGCCGACGACAACTACCCCGGCGAGTACGTGCTGACCGGTGCCGGCAAGCCGACGCACTTCACCATGACCGACCTGATCGCCACCGCCGGCGTGGTCGGCGGGCTCTTCGGCGGAGGCGGCGGCAGCGAGATCCAGTCCGCGCTGGTCCGGGTCGCGGCCCGGGCCAAGTACGGTGCCACCGAGGGCGACCGGATCTGGCAGGGATTCCGCTCGCAGAACGACCCGGAGACCGTGCTGACGCTGCACGACGGGCAGAGCTTCCCGTACGGCGCCACGCCGAGCGGCGCGACCAGCGCGGTGCTGCCCGACGCCGGCACGGTGACGCCCGAACCGCTCGCCTACGACGCCAGCGGCGGCGCCGCCGCCCGCACCGGCGCCAGCACCGCCACCAAGGACCTGCTCGGCGGGCTGTCCAACCTGCGCGCGCACGGCATGTCCAACGCGGTGGTGGTCTCCGGCCGGCACAGCACCACCGGCAACCCGGTGGCCGTGTTCGGCCCGCAGACCGGCTACTTCGCCCCGCAACTGCTGATGCTCCAGGAACTCCAGGGGCCGGGGATCAGCGCGCGCGGTGCCGCGTTCGCCGGGCTCAACCTCTACGTGCTGCTCGGTCGTGGCCAGGACTACGCCTGGAGCGCCACCTCCGCCTCCCAGGATCTGACCGACACGTACGCGGTGCCGTTGTGCACCACCGACGGCAGCGCCCCGACGCTGCGCAGCAACCGCTACCTCTACCACGGGCAGTGCCTCGCCATGGAGACGCTGGAGCAGCGGAACTCCTGGAAACCGACGCTCGCCGACTCCACCCCGGCCGGCTCCTACACACTGCGCGCGCTGCGCACGAAGTACGGGCTGGTGGCCTACCGGGGCCTGGTCAACGGGCAGCCGACCGCGTTCACCAAGCTGCGGTCCACCTACCGGCACGAGGCCGACTCGGCGATCGGCTTCCAGGCCTTCAACGACCCGTCGGCGATGGGCAGCGCGGCGGCGTTCCAGGCATCCGCGGCGAACGTCGGGTACGCGTTCAACTGGTTCTACGTCAACTCGACCCAGGCGGCGTACTACAACTCCGGCTCGAACCCGCTCCGGCCCACCACCGCCGACCCGAACCTGCCGACGAAGGCCGAGCAGGCCTACGAGTGGGTGGGCTGGAACCCGGACACCAACGACGCGACCTACGCCGCAGCGTCGACCCACCCCCAGTCGGTCAACCAGGACTACTACGTCAGCTGGAACAACAAGCAGGCGCGTGACTTCGGCGCGGCCGACGGCAACTTCAGCTACGGCGCGGTGCACAGGGCTCAACTGCTGGACGGTCCGGTGCGCGCCGCCATCGCCCAACGCAAGCTCGGCCGCGCCGACGTCGCGAAGATCACCGCAGACGCGGCGGTGACCGATCTGCGCGGCCAGCAGGTCCTCGGCGAGCTGCTGCGGGTGCTCGACAGCACGCCGGTCACCGATCCGGCGCTGACCGCCGCCGTGAGCAAACTGCGGGCCTGGCAGCAGGCCGGCACCCGCCGGGTGGAGACGGCACCCGGCTCCAAGGTCTACCAGCACGCCGAGGCCATCCGGATCTTCGACGCGTGGTGGCCGCTGCTGGCCGCAGCCCAGTTCCGCCCCGGTCTCGGGCCCGACCTGTACGCCGCCCTGGTCGACGCGATCGAGGTGAACGAGGCGCCGTCCGGTGGCCAGAACGGCGGGCGTGACGGCACCGTGAGCTGGGCGCCGCAGGGGCAGGCGCACAAGGGCTCGTCGTTCCAGTACGGCTGGTGGGGCTACGTCGACAAGGACCTGCGCACCGTGCTCGGCGACCCCGTCGCAGGCGGGCCGGGGCGCGCGTACTGCGGCAACGGCAACCTCGGCGCGTGCCGGCAGGCCCTGCTCGACGCGCTCGGCCAGGCCGCCGCGGTGCCGACCGCCACGGTCTACCCGGGTGACGCGTCCTGCGGAGCCGGCGACCAGTGGTGCGCCGACTCCATCGCCCAGTCCGGGCTGGGCGGCATCACCCAGCCGCTGATCGCCTGGCAGAACCGCCCCACCTACCAGCAGGTCGTGTCGTTCCCGGCGCGACGTGGCGACAACCTCACGAACCTGGCGCAGGGCCGTCCGGCCACCGCGTCGAGCACCCAGTTCCTGACCAGCAACACCCCGAACAAGGCGGTCGACGGCAGCCTCGGCACCCGGTGGTCCAGCAGCTACAACGACAACCAGTGGCTCCGGGTGGACCTCGGCTCGACGCGGACCGTCAGTCGGGCGGTGCTGCGCTGGGAGGCCGCGTACGGCAGCGAGTACCGGATCGAGGTCTCCAGCGACGGCACCTCCTGGCAACCGGTGTTCAGCACCACCACCGGCAACGGCGGCGTCGACAACGCCACCTTCGCCCCGGTCAATGCCCGTTACGTGCGGGTGTACGGAGTCAAGCGGGCCACCTCGTACGGGTTCTCGCTCTACGAATTCGAGCTCTACGGACGGTGACCACAGCCGGAGGGGCCGGCGGAAACCACCCGCCGGCCCTTTCGGGGCGTGCGCAGCGCCATGGAGCGCGACCGTGTCCGACCACCACCTCGATCACCTCACCTACGAGGATGCCGACAAGTCGATCGCCGACATCGGCACCTGCTCCACCTGACGAAAGAGCAGCCTCCGGACGGGCGCGGTTAGAAGTCTCCCGAGGTCCGCGCGTACACCCTATTTCTGCTCGGCTCATTCGTCGGGAGCTGTCGCCCGCGGCGGCGTGGAGGGCCAGCAGTCGGTAGTAGTCGAAACGGGGCTTGCCGGGGGTGATCACGACGAGGAAGTCGGCATCCTGGCCGTCGGCGGGGGCGAAGGCGTGCGGAATGTTCGGCGGGACGAAGAGCGCGTCTCCCTTGTGCAGAGTGTGCACCTCGGTGCAGGTGTGGCGGCGCGCACCGTCGGTGCCGTGCTTGAGCAGGGTGCGGTTGCTGGTCAGGGCGGAGGAGCTGTTCCAGTGCGACCAGATCCTCAGCAAAGGGCCGGGCGAGCACGCGGGCGTCGACTATCGACGGTCCTGGGCGTTCACCCAGGCCATGCGAGGTGCCGACCTGGCGTGACGGCGGGAACTGGCCGGAAGGACCGTGGCTGACGTCCGGGCCAACCGCGTGGCGGCGGCGAACATCACCGCGAAGCCGGTGGCCAACTCGCCGCCGTTGATCGAGCCGGCCAGGCTGGCGGCGGCCACCTTGGCCACCACGAAGAACGAACCGATCACGGCATCCCGGCCGGAGCCCCAGCGGAACAGCGCGGAGACCAGGAGGACCAGGAAGCTCGCCGTGAACATCTGACAGGCATCGCCGGGCCGCACGAATGGGCCGACCGTCGTGAGGCCGAACGCTATCGCCACCATCGCGAGCGGCTTCGTACGCCGCGAAGGAGCGTCGGCAGCAGCGCGAGCGCGACGACGACGCAGCCCACCCGCCACGGCAGATCGGGCCGGAGTATTCCTTCCAACATGATCGCCGGCGCGATGACTGCGATCAACGCCCAGTCGCGCCACACATGGGACCGAACGTGTGGGACGCGCGGCTCGCCAACACAGTGCGTCACCTGATGATTGGTGCACCGGGCGGCGCGCTGGCGGAAACCTCCGGCGATCAGATCGCGACACGTAGACATCTTTCAAGACCATCGATGATCCGCTATATTTTGCGCATCGTTGATCTCTTCGGTTTCCCTTGAGAGGTGCACATGTTCGACGACTTGGCGCTGCGGCGGCGTACCCTCCTGGCGGCCCTCGCTGGTGCTGCGGCCGTCCCCATTCTCGGAAGCCCCGCGCGGGCCGCGTCGCCCAAGGTCTACATCGACCCCGGCCACGGCGGCACCGACTCTGGGGCGGTCGGCAACGGGTTGCAGGAGAAGGCCCTGACGCTCGACATCTCCCTGCAACTGCGCAGTATTCTGCTGGCCAACTGGAACGTCGACGTCCGCATGTCCCGAACGACCGACATCACTCGCAGCCTGGCCTACCGCACCGATGACGCCAATGCCTGGGGCGCTGACCTCTTCGTCAGTGTGCACATCAACTCCGGGGGCGGCACCGGCTTCGAGAGCTACCGGTACCTGACGGCGGACGCCGCCACCACCAACCTGCACAACGCGTTGCATCCGAGAGTGATCGCCGGTATGCGGTCGGTCGGTGCAGTCACCGACCGAGGGCTGAAGAGCGCCAACTTCCATGTGCTGCGCGAGACGACCATGCCCGCGGTGCTCACCGAGAACCTCTTCATCGACACCGTGGCGGACGCGAACCTGCTCAAACGGGCCGACTTCATCACTGCCACCGCCCGCGCGCACGCCCAGGGCATCGCCAGCTATCTGGGACTGGGCAGTACCACCCCGCCCACCTTCAGCGTCATCGTGGACAACGCCACCGCAGGACGGTTCACGGCGAGCGCCAACTGGGGGAGCTCGGCCTACTCCAGCCAGCGCTACGGCGCTGACTACCGCTTCGCCAGCCCCACCCCCGCCAGCGACGCCGCCTGGTTCAAGGTCGACATCCCGGCGGCCGGGAACTATCGGATCGAGGTACGGCACCCGGCCGACCCGGGTTACAACAGCACCACCCCGCACGTCATCGTCACCGCCTCCGGCAACCAGACACTCAACGTGGACCAGCGCTCCAACGGTGGCGTCTGGCGTTCGCTCGGCACCTTTGCGCTCGCTGCCGGTGACCGCAACCTGGTTGCGGTGAGTCGGTGGACGAGCGCAGCCGGCTACGTCGTGGCCGACGCCGTCCGGGTTGCCCGAGTCTGAGGCGTGTTTCGTAAGTCAGGCCGGCAGCGTCGAGGTCACGGCGTGGCAGTGATCGATAACAGAAGATGTCTCCGGTATTTGTTCTGCGACCAAGCAGGAACTTCGCACTCGAGTCGATATCCCCGCGTCTGTGCGCCGCCCGTGTGGGAGGCTCGTCGCCGTGGGGCAGTTGATCAATGTGCGGGACGGGTCCGTCTGGGCCGAAGACACCGGGGGCGGCCTGCCGCCGGTCGTGCTCCTGCACCCAGGGCGAGGGCGATTCTCGCATCTGGGACCCCGTCTGGAAGCGACTCGCCGGGCAGCACCGGCTGATCCGGTACGAGGTGCGGGGCTTCGGCCGCTCCGCGCCGCCGTCCGGGCCATTCTCCCGGTTGGACGATCTGCGTCGGGTGCTTGACCGGCTCGGCGTCGGGCCGGCATTGTTCGTCGGTTGCAGCATGGGCGGCGGCACCGCGCTCGACCTCGCCCTCGCCGAGCCGGATCGAGTTCGCGGGATGGTGCTGGCGTGCCCCGGCATTTCCGGTGCCCCGCCCGCCCACGATCCCGACGACGAGCCGGACAGCGTCGACCCAGATCGCTGATTGACGATAGGGGGTCGGGGCGCGCACCACGACCGATGCTCGCCGACCCAGGCTCAGCCGTCGCCGGGTCGGACCAGCCCGCTCTCGTACGCGATGACCACGAGCTGGGCGCGGTCGCGGGCGTTCAGCTTGTGCAGCAGGCGACTCACGTACGTGCGGGCGGTGTCCGGGCTGAGATGCAGGGCCGCCCCGATCTCCACATTCGACCGTCCGGTGCCGACCTGTGCCAGGACGTCGCGTTCCCGCCCGGTGAGCCCGGTCAGCCGGGCTGGATCCGCGACGGGGGAGCGGGCCGCCGCGGCGATCACCCGCCGGGTCACCGCCGGTGACAGCAGCGCGTCCCCGCCGGCCACCACACGGACAGCGTCCCGCAGGGCGTCGGGCGGGGTGTCCTTGAGCAGGAAGCCGGCGGCGCCGGCGCGGATGGCCTCGAAGAGGTACTCGTCGTCGTCGAAGGTGGTCAGCATGACCACCCGAACGTCGGCCAGCGTCGGGTCGGTGAGGATGCGACGGGTTGCCTCGATGCCGTCGCCACCAGGCATCCGGACATCCATCAGGACGACGTCGGGCCGCTGCTCCCGGGCGACTGCCACCGCGGCCCGGCCGTCGCCGGCTTCGCCGACCACTGTGATGTCCGGAGCGCGTTCCAGCAACGCGCGGAGCCCGGTGCGCACCAGGTGCTGGTCGTCGACGAGGACGACGCGTACGTCGCTCATGCGGCGATCCCGGCCAGCGGTAGGTGGACCGAGACCCGGAAACCGCCGTCAGCGGCCTCGCCGGCATCGAGGGTGCCGCCGAGCAGGGCAACCCGCTCCGACATGCCGCGCAGCCCCTGACCCGTCTCACCTGCCGCGCCGCCGGCAGATCCCCGACCATCGTCGACGACCTCCACCGACAACCCGGACGGGGTCGCCCGGATCGTCACCGTGGCGCGGGTGGCGTGGGCGTGGCGCAACACATTGGTCAGTGCCTCCTGCACGATCCGGTAGACGGTGCTGCCGACCACCGTGGGCAGGGCGTCGACCGAGCCGTCGAGACGCAGCTCGACCGGCAGCCCGCCTCGGCGGACGCCCTCGACGAGCGTACGCAGCTGGGTGAAACCGGGGGCCGGCTCGCGTGGCCCGGGCTCGCGACGCAGGGTGCCCAACGTTGCGCGCAGCTCGGCCATGGCGCTGCCGCTCACCGAGTGGATCGCGGCCAGGGCGGCCTCGGCCTGCCCGGGCTCGGCATCGGCAAGTGCCTCCCGCGCCACAGCCGACTGGAGGGTGATCACCGAGATGGTGTGTCCGAGCGTGTCGTGCACCTCCCGGGCGATGCGCAGCCGCTCGGCCTCGACCTGCCGGGCGGCCTCCCGGCGGCGTTCCTCGGCCGCGAAGGCGGCCTGCCGGGCCAGCGCGGCCCGAAGCGAACGCCGGTTGCGGACGGCGTCACCCAGAGCGATGACGGCGAGTATCAGGGCTGCCTCGGAGCCCAGACCGGCACCGATCACGACAGAGATGTCGTCTCCCTCGACGAGCCGGGCGGCCACCGAGACGATCAGGAGGCTCCCGCCGACGGCGGCGGCCGGGACCACGCGGCCCCGCTGCGCGGCCACGTAGAGGATGGGGGCGGCCGGTGCGGCCACGCCGACCGGCGGCAGCTCCAGCGCGTAGTAGCCGAGGATGCCAGCGGCCGTCGCCAGCAGCGCGGGAACCGTCCAACGACGGGCCACCAGCAGCAGTACGGCCAGTCCGATCCCGAATCCACCGGCCAACGCCGCCTGGGAGGTTGACGCGCCCTCGGTCACGACCGCCGCCGTAACCAGGCCCAGGATGGCCACGGCGAGCAGCGCCTCGGTTCGGGTGGGTGAGGTGGCCTGCACGTTCGTGAGCCTAAGTCGGTGCGGGCCCGCGCCGCTGCCGTCCGCAGGCATCATCCCCGCCCCGGCCCGTACGTCGAGAAGCGATGCCAGCTCGCGCGTCTGCGCGGCAGACGGTCCCGAGTTGGCGACCTAGCGTCGACGACGACCGCACAGATCGTGCCTGCAGGGCCCGAAAACCAAGGAGAAGTGCTGCTGTGTCCCGTATCAAGCTGACCTGGATCGTGCTCATCGTGCTCGTCTGGGCGGCGATGATGTCCTTTGGTGGGGTCGCGGCCGAGACCGTGATGCTCTACCCGAACATCTTCGGGGACGCCCCCGCCTCGCTGGACCGGGCCCGTGAGTTCCTGGTCGCCGGCGGCCCGAGCGACTACTTCCCGCCGCTGGGCGCCTCGGTCGTCCTGACGAGCGTCGCCGCGACCGCCCTCACGTGGCGCAATCGGCGGCTGCGGTGGTACGTAGCCGCCGCCGCGGTGGTCTTCATCGCCTGCGAGTTCCTGTTCTCGGTGGTGTTCTTCTGGCCGCGCAACGAGATCATGTTCGTCGACCCGGTCGGCACGCACTCCCCGGAGTATCTGCGCCAGGTCGCCGAGGAGTTCGTCGCCGGCCACTGGGTACGCCTCGCCGGTGGAGCGGTGACGTCCGCGCTGGCATTCACCGCCCTGCTGCGCTTCGCCCGGGAGACCGCGCCGGTACGGGTCGAGCGATGAGCGCCGGACGTCGTACTCTCGGGTCTCCTGGCCGGCCCTGGTCGGTCAGAGCATCTCGGTGCGGTACTCGGGTGCCAGATCGGTTGCGCGTTGCCGGCGCTCCGCCATCTCGTCGTCGGTGAGCTGCGGCGGCGGTGCGTCCTTGCCGGCGACCTCGTCGCCGACGCGGAGGAAGTATTCGTCCTGGCCTGCCGGGGTGCAGACGCACAGCATGCGGGCGGGTGCGCCGGAGGTGTTGCGGAAATTGTGCGGCGCGTTGGCCGGGATGTTGACTGTGGAACCGGCTCGGACGAGGTGCTTCTCCCCGCGGAAGGTGAACTCGATCTCGCCTTCGAGAATGGTGAACATTTCCTCGAAGTCGTGCCGGTGTGGCGGCGGTCCTCCGCCGTCGGGGATGCGCATGTCGATGAGGCAGTACTGACCGTTGGTCTGCTCACCGGTGATCAGCATGGCGTAGGTGCCACCGGCGAGAGAGATGTAGGTGGTTGCGGGGTCGTCGGGGTTGGCCACGGTCAGGGTTCGGCTCGGATCGTCGTCCGGGATGGCCGGGGTGGCGCGCTCGCGGTCGGTCATGCCGCTGTCCTTCCTGCCGTGGTTCTTCCGAGTAGGCGCGCAGCCGTCGCCCGAGGTGATCCTTGGTCTCCGGGCTGCGCGGCCCTGCCCGAATCCTAGAATCACCGCCACCTCTGAGGTACGCGGACAGCGCCGGCCGCGCCGAATTCCGACGTGTCGAGAGGACGTGGGCCGCGTCGTTACCGCTGGAGATGGAGCCCGGCGGCGATACGGTCCACCGCCTGCTTCGCCTCGACCAGGCTCGCGCCGGTCTGCTGGCGGTACACGCGTACAGCCTGGATCACGCGGCCGCTCTCCAGGTGCCGGACCACTTCCGACTCCACGGGCGCGACGATGCCGAGGTGATCCATAACCAGGTCGAGCTTGTGCTGCACGGCCGCGAGCTGGGTCGCCGAGCTGCGCTTGTCCTGGAACCAGGCTCCGACCGCTGCCCCGACCGACCCGATCGTGGCGATGACGAGCAATGTTGCTTCCCACGGACCCATCAGCACATCTAATCAGCGGTGCGCAACCGGGACACTGCGCGCCCCTGGCGGCACAGCGGCCGTGCGCCGCCCAGGACAGGACCCGGG